>JAJRTD010000308.1 GCA_024278435.1 Gammaproteobacteria bacterium
CCCCTGTCGCCACAGGCGATCAGCCAGCTGCTTTCGCGCTATCCGCATTTAAAAACCGTTTGCGATGAACTGCTGAAGGATTACCCGCCTGCGGTAGAAGCCGGCCATAGCCGGATGCTGTTCGACGGCAGGGTAATGCTTCATTACAGGTTTATGGATGTACTGACCGCCCTGACCGACAGTTATCTGGATGTTGACTGCTGGTATCTGGATGGTTTTTCGCCGGCAAAAAATCCGCAGATGTGGTCTGCAGAACTGTTCGAAAAGATTGCTCAGAACAGCCATAAAAATACAACCTGCAGTACCTACAGCGCGGCCGGACAGGTCAAACGTAACCTGCAGGCGGCCGGTTTCACGGTTAAAAAAGTCAGTGGTTATGGCCGCAAGCGTGAAATGCTGGTGGCTGCTTTTGACAGTGACCGGCAACAGGCCGCTGTGAAGCCGGCTTTTAAGTTTAAAGACAGGCCCTGGTTTAGCCTGCCGAAAAAAGTAAAACCAGACACTAAACAGGCCGTGGTTATCGGTGCCGGTATTGCCGGTTTAACCATGGCCTATGCCCTGGTGCAGCGTGGCTGGCAGGTGACCGTTATCGACAAACACGGTGAGGTTGCCAGGGAAACCTCATCCAACCCGAGTGTCGTGGTTTATCCGCGGCTGTCGGTCAACAACGATGTCGACATGGCGTTTTATACCTCGGCCTATTGTTATGCCCTGTCTGTTTTCAGAAAGCTGCAGCAGACAGCTGAAGACAGGTTCTGGCTGGATGACGGCTTGCTGCAGCTAATGGACAGTGAACGCATTACAAAAATAATCGAGAAGTTTCAGCTGAATCACGACTATGTTGCCATTGATAGCGAAACCGGCAACGGGCAGGTTTATGTTGATTACGCCTCTGCCGGAGTTTTGATACCAGGGATTCTGTGCCGGGAAATAAAAAAATCCTGCGGTAAAAATCTGACAATTGTTAAAGCGCAGGTGAAGACGATCAGGTACGTGAATAATCGCTGGCAGTGTTTTTCTGCTGACCGGTTGATAGCAGAAGCGCCGCAACTGATTGTGGCAAATGGAACGGCAATCAATGATATCGGCTTGCCGCTAAGGTTTCCGGTAGAGACGGTACGTGGACAGATCGTTACATTGAATGCAAACAGTGCTTCCGGTCAAATTAAGAAAACACTGAATGCCAGCGCCCATATTACTCCGGCAATCAATGCTAAACACTACCTCGGTGCAACCTATAACCGTAACAGTAATGAAACCGGGGTAAACGGGGATGATACCAGGGCGCTGCTTGATGCGGTAAACCGGCTGTACCCCGGCATATTTACGGAAAACGATTATAGTGATGCATGGGTGGGTTTTCGTGCAACGGCCAGGGACCGGGTGCCGATTGTCGGGGCACTGCCCGATGTGGCATTTTTTAAGCGGGAATATGCTGACCTGTTTAATGGTAATACGGTCAGGGATTACAGGCCGGCAGAATATTCAAGCGGCCTCTATGTTTCAGCAGCACATGGATCCCGCGGATTTACCAGTACATTCCTCTCGGCCGAAATTATTGCTGCGCTGATTGAAGCTACGCCGCTGCCGGTGAGCAAGGCGGTAATGGATTACCTGGCCCCGTCACGGTTTATTGTGAACGATCTTAAGGTCCGGTGATTTCTTGGTATCACGAAAGGCAACAACTTCTTCCAGTGGTTTTGGCTGTTCAATGCCGTAACCCTGTCCGTAATCAACATTGATTTTCTGCAGCTTGCTGAGGATCTGTTCATTTTCAACATGTTCAGCAATGGTTTTTATTCCCAGTATATGACAGGCCTGGTTGATGGCCGCTATCATGGCATGATCCAGGTTGTTATTGACCATATCGGAAACATACTTGCCGTTTATTTTCAGGTAGTCAACGGGCAGCTTTTTCAGGTACTGGAATGATGACAGGTCGCCGCCGAAATCACTGATGGCAAACCTGAAGCCGTCTGCTTTCAGGGTTTTCATTAATGTCTTCGCCGCCCGCATGTTTTTTATGACTGACTTTTCTGTTATTTCAAAGCAGACCTGCCGGGCATCAATGTTAAGTGCATCGGCGGCCTGTTTAATGTGGCTGGCAATCGTTTTGTTACAGATGGTGTCGCCTGACAGGTTTATCGAAAAGCAGGTGTTGTTTTCATCCTGTGCAGAAAACCGGTTCATAAAAGAAAAGGTTTTCGATATGATTTTTTTGTCAACCAGCGGCATCAGGTTATAACGCTCGGCATCCGGAATAAATGTGTCGGGCGAGAGCAGCTGGTCATTCTGGTCAAGCAGGCGGGCGAGAATTTCAACATGGTTGTTCTGCGCCAGCTTGCTGTTCAGGGTAATAATTTTCTGGGCATACAGGCGCAGACGATTGTTGTCGACGGCCTCATTAATACGTTCAATCCAGTAATTTTCCTTGTGATGATGTAGCGAGTCACTGACCTGGTCTTCGTAAAAACAGGCCTGGTTTCTGCCCCGGTCCTTGGCCGCATAACAGGCCAGGTCGGCTTTTCTGAGGGCGTCTGCTGCATCCAGGGTGTTGCTATCGAGCGGGTTGATGCCGATGCTGACGCTTACCCTGTAGTTGCAGTCATCCCAGGTGAATTCCATGCGGTCAATGGAATCAATGATTTTTTCAGTAATGGTTTTGGCATTTTTATGGGTGCAGTTTTTTAATATCAGGCCGAATTCATCACCGCCAAGCCGGCCCAGACAGTCACCGCTGCGAATGCATGACTGTATTACCGATGTAACCTGGATCAGGCACTGGTCACCTGCGCTGTGTCCCGCCGTGTCGTTAATCAGTTTGAACCGGTCGAGGTCAAGATAGCACAATATGTGTTTTTTGCTGTTTATGGTTGCATCATAAACATGGTCTGACAATTCATTTTCAAACGCTTCCTTGTTGAGCAGGTCGGTCAGCGGGTCATGTGCAGCCTGGTGTTTAATCGATTTTTCAAGTTGCCGGCGCTGGGTTTCGTCATGGAAAATGATAACCACGCCCTCTGCATTGCCGGAAGTTTTCAGGATAGGGGCAATCGAGCTTTCAATGCCTTTTTTATTGCCCTGTTTGTTGATCAGGCTGAGGATGCTTTTATTAATGGTAATGCTTTCATCAATGCATGACATAACAACATCATGTATGGGTTCACCGGTATCCATGTCTTCTATCCTGAATACCTCCTGCACCGGCCGGTTCTTTGCCTCCTTGAGTGACCATGCCGTCAGGGTCTCGGCAACATGGTTCATGTATTCGATTTCGCCGTGAATATTAGTGGTAATGACTGCGTCGCCTATGGAGCGCAGGGTGACCTCGGCGCGTTCACGTTCGGAGCGCATGTCATTGACCAGCTGCATGTTGATGATGGCCATCTGTACGCTCTGGCTGAACTGGGTAATCAGCTGTTCATCGATATCATCAAAATCATCGCAGCATCTGAACACGGCGATGGCACCGTAGGGTTTGTCTTTCAGGGTGACTGGCGTCACCAGTGCAGCCTTGATATTAAATCCCTCTGATAACTGTTTACGGGCGCGCTGATCGGTTGCTACGTCGTTAATTAACAGGTTTTTATTGTTTAATATTGCCCATGAGCACAGGCCGCCATCGTCAACATCAAGAACCGTGTCTTCCAGTTGTCCTGACTGCAGGCCGCTTGCTGCAAGAAAGTGGTAGCTTTCCTGCTGGTTATCAATGACCGGGAAGGTCGCCAGTTGTGACTGGGTAATTTCCTGCGCCGCACGGCAGATGTTTTTGAAGAAGGCGTCCTTGTCATAACCTTCGGTTATCAGGCGCTCGATCCAGTTGTCAATAAGCTCCAGGCCCTGTTTGTAACGTTTGCTGTTAATGATCTCGATCTGGTGTTCGAGTTCTATAACGGCGCGAGAGGTGGCAATGGTCAGTATGTTTTCCGCCAGATTGGTGTCAGCAACAGGGCGGTCACTGGCAATGGCAATAATACCAATGATGTTTTCATTCTTGTCGGTTAAACGGATGCCGATATAACTTTCTATATTGCTCAGCAGTTTATTGCTACATTCCGGGAAATAATTGCTGAAGTCGCGGTTATATACCAGGCGACCGTTCCTGATAACCTCGTCGCATGGCGTGTTGTTTAATGGATAGCTGATATCACTGTTAAAAATCCCATGGTCAAGCGAACCGATGATTTTCGCGTTCAGGCCGGAATGACTTATTTTGCTGATATAGGCATATTCAACATCCAGTGCGGTACACAAGGCATCCAGCAGATATAAAACCCGGTCTTCATCGTTGGTTGCATGGTGGGTCTTGTCGATACTGACCAGTTGGTACAGGGCTTTTTCTGTCCTGGTGCGCAGGTTTATTTCGCTGTTCAGCTTTTCATTAATGGACGATAGCTTTTCCCTGTTTTTCTGCAGGCTGATAAATATATACAGGATGTAAAAAATGAGGTAAATGGTAAACAGGAACAGCAGGAAATTAAAGATCTGCGCTTTATTGCTTTGTGTTGTGCGCAAATCACTGATGATATTTTTCAGTGAGATAATCTGGGTTTCCACATTCAGCGAATTAAACCGGTTCAGTATTTCATCGATTTCAGGCAGGCGCTCGATAATCATCAGGCTGTGATTGATCAGGGCGTTGGTATCGGTATCCGGCTCATGGTTTAACTGGTCAATCAGCGGATAGATTTTACTGGCAATATTATGCTGCGGGTTTTCGTTGTATTCCAGCAATAATGTGAGGAGCTCAGCCGTTATGCGCAGCTGTTCCTTGGACTGGGTTTTTGGTTTTACTGAATACAGGTCGGTGCTGACGTTAAATATATAGAACAGGGAGTTCTGCAGTATTGCATGGTGGGTCTTGAAGTCTTCGACCAGTGTGGCCTGGTTTTTTATTGATTTATCGAGGTGGTGAATTGCTTCAATAACAGCCTTGTCGTCAATGCCGCTGCTGGTGTTCAATCGGGTTATATTGTAATCCAGTGCAGAAAGTGTTCTGTTCAGCGTGTCATACTGCTGTATCTGGTCACTTCGGTAGCGCAGCAGGTCACGATGCAGCTGCACCTGCAGGTCATGGATCTCTTCAATGGTGGCCAGTGTTTCATTGAGTGGCAGGTCGGTAAAAATGCTTTTGTAGAATAAAAAGCTGATGACTGTGACCAGGAGTGCTATGCCAATCCAGTAGTTAAAATTTCCTTTATTCATCATTCTGCATCCAGCGGTTTGTTTTTGTATTCACCCGTCAGCGTGTTCAGAAAAGCTTTAAGAAGGCTGACTTCTTTATCGGTCAGGGTTCTGCCTAACTGCGCTTTGCCCATAATGCTAATTGCCTCGTCCAGTGTTTTCGCACTTCCGTCATGTAAGTAAGGTGCGGTGACAGCAACATTTCTCAGTGAGGGCACCTTGAAAACAAAGGCGTCCATTTCACGGTGCGTTATATTTTTCCGGCCATAATCAGACTTCCTGATATCACCGCGTGCCGCCAGGTAATTATAGAAAACCCCGAACTTCTGGTAAAGATTACCGCCGATATTGACACCCTGGTGACAGGAGACGCAGCCGAGTTCCTTAAACAGGACATAGCCCTGCTGCTCCTGTTCGCTAAGAACGCCTTCTTCATGCCGGAGGTAACGGTCAAAGCGTGCATTGGGCGTAATCAGTGTGTTTTCAAATTCAACAATACTATCAATAATATTGGCCCGCGTAATACCGTCTGCGTAGATTTCGTCGAAGCTGGCCTGCAGCTCGCTGTCGCTGGACAGCACTGTAACCACACTGTCCCAGTTGTTATTGAATTCAAGTGGATTTTGCAGCACCATATCAACCTGTTCATACAGGGTTTTTACCGAGCCATTCCAGTTCTGCCTGAAATTATAACGCGCATTGAAAATGCTGGGTGTATTCATTGCATGGTCGCCGCCGGACAGGGCCCTGCTGACCGGCAGGTTGTCATCGCCACCTTCGTCAAGGTGGTGGCAACTGGCACATGCCATGGTGTTGTCTTTTGACAGGCGGGTATCAAAAAACAGCTTTTCACCCAGTTCGGCTTTCTTTTTGTTGAAATCAACAGTCTGCGGAATCGGCGATATGGGTTCCTCGCGAAAATATTTCGGGCTGTCCGCCAGTGTAGTGTCCGTGTTCAGGGCTGCCGCCAGCGACAGTGCCGGTAATGCAAAGGACAG
>JAJRTD010000309.1 GCA_024278435.1 Gammaproteobacteria bacterium
AAAACAGGTGGCCGCCGCCAGGGAAAAGGAGCGCCGCGCCAGGCAGGCAGCGGAAAAAGCCAGGGCCGAGGCTGAGCGGGCGAAACTTGAAAGCGCCAGGCTGGCGGAAGAAAAACGTCTTATGGCGCTCCGTCTTGAGGAGGAAAGACGGTTAAAAGAACTGGAGGAAACGCGGCGTTTGCAACTTGAGCAGCTTGAACAGCAGCGCCAGGCATTACAGGCCGCAGAAAGCGCGGCTGCCAGGGTAAACCAGGAGGCTGACGAAGCCGTAAAAAAAAAGCGGGCTGACTGCACCGGCCCTACCGCACGCTTTAAATCCGGCTGTCGCTAACCGGCGTACTGCGCAACGTATTGATTCTATTCGCTCAAACCTGATTTAAAAAAACAAGCCTTTAAAATCTGTTTCACCACAGAGGCACAGAGGACACAGAGTTTTATTTGTTTTACTGCGCCGCTGGCGCAGTAAAACATAAAAGCTTTTCTCTGTGCCTTGTGGTTAATCAGTTTCTGCTTTTCTTTTAATGCCAGCGCCTGGTCATACCCAGGTCTAAAAGGTGCGAATTCATTCGCACGACGAGCGTATACTCTGGCGCCGCTGTGCGACGAAAACAGAATACCAAATACCAAAACGGATACACATTAATCAGGCAAACAGACTACCTGCATTTTCCAAAAGTCTCACCGTTATCAATCGCCGGATTCTGTACCGTTTCTTCATCAGGGAACAGTTCTTTTAAATCAGCCATTGATAAGGTCTCCCCCTTCTTGTCATAGTACTGCCAGATTTTTTCCCAGCGTTCGTCATTAAAATAAAATCCGGTTGGCAGTAAACAGACAACCTTCTGGTTGAGGTCGGTAATCACCTTGGGTTCGATCAGTTTTCCTTTGGCCATGTTGTTAACCTGTAATATTTCTGGTCAATAAATTTGAATGGTATAATTTGCGCGTTCCAATCACAACAGCTTATGCTGCGCAGTAGTTTAACGGACTTTAAAAGATTTATGTCGAGCGATAAACCTGTTTTACTGGCCATTATTGAGCTGGGCGGTTACCCGGATTTTACCCCGCTCTACGAAGCGCAGGGCTACCGGGTATTGACCACCAACAGTGTACGCAAGGCAGTGAAGCTGATCCGCCAGCACAAGCCCCGGGTAATGGTTGCCGAATTCAATTTCCAGTCGGATTTTCGTGATCGCACCAGCAGTCTGGAAACCCTGTTATCAGGCACCCAGGGGGTTAGTGACAGTAGCATGATCGTTTTCTACGAGAAGGAATTCGAACCGCAGTACCGGCGTTTCCTGCAGACTTTCAGTGTGGCAGCATCACTGACTTTCCCGGTTGATGAGCAGCAATTAAAGCAGGTAGTGGCCTCTCTGGCGCATAAAACCGGCTGAATTTCACGGTATTTCAGATTAAGTCCTTACAACTTGTCTGTTTCTATTGGTGTTAAAATGCTGTAAAAAGCCCACTATTTACAGAATTTGAATGGTTTTTAATATGTCAGACAATAAACAACTCGACGATTTACTGATTGAAATTTCATCCCCCGACCAGTCCAAGGAAGATATCCAGAAATACCTGGATAAAAAACAGGCGGCTTACGACAAGCTGGAAGCCGATGCCTCACCGATTGACCGGGCACGCCTGCAGCTGGACGTTGCCGAAGCACTGGTGGGCCTGGGACGTGCCGATGAGTCATGGGAAAAAGCGCGCAGTGCACTGGATATCTTTATTGAGCTGGAGCAGTGGGAAGAAGCGGTGCAGTGCTGCGATGTATTATATCAAAGCGCACAACCGGCTTCGCTGGTGGCGCTGGCCCACGGTGTCTGGCTGTCTGTCACCTATCCGGTTGACCCCACCCTGACCGTCAATATGCTGAACTACGTGATTGATGAAACCCCGGCAACCGCCGACGGTGCAGCCGTGGCAGCGATTGCGGCGCATTATGTGGCAGATGTGCGGGCAAAGGATGATCAGCATAAAAGCCTGACTTTCCTGACCAAGCAGCTGATTGCCAACGTGGCAAAAGGTCACTCCGGCGTTGAAGACCAGGAGTCTATCAATGCCTGGCTGGAACGCCTGGAACTGCTGGATCCGGATGTGTTTTTGCCGCGGTTATCGCTGGTACTGGGCGCCATCGTGCCACCGGAACAGTGGTGGTTCGACCGTGATGAACTGAGAGACAAGATTCCTCAATAGGGCAATTATCTCCCTTCTTGCTGCGGGTCTTTTTCTGCTGGTTGAAATGGACGCGCTTTACAAAGCGCTGCTGCGCAGCAGCGGATATTAATCGGGGGTTTTTTGAATTGCGGGCGATTTTCAGAGGTTTCCTGGTTTTCAGTAGTCCTTGCTAATCCAGTGAAAGCTCGCTGGTATCCGGGATTTTCGCCTTTTCCCGGGGTTTTGGATTTTCAATTATATCGACCCCTGGTTCTGCCAGACTGAGATCCGAGATATCATCAATTTTCTGCGGTTCAACCTGTGGCGGGTTTTCCAGCACGTCGCTGCCGGGTTCGGCAACTGTCAGGTCGCTGATATCACCGATTTCCTGTGGCGCGGGCCTGACCGGGTTTTCGATGACGTCAACCCCGGGTTCGGCCATGGTAATGCTGCTGATATCATCGATTTTTGCCGGTGGTGGTTCAACCGGGTTTTCGATAACATCGGCACCGACCGGCGCCACGCTGATGCCGCTGGTATCAATCGCGCTGCCTTCTTCGGCTTTGTTGTCCGGGGTTTCACTGCTGCCGGTATCTGCCGGCTGACTGTTGCCAGTCGTTTCAGCTGTGGTGGCAGGGCTGGATGCGCTGGCTTCAATCTTGATGACCATGCCGACATTTTCCAGTGCGCCACGGTATTTCTCCGCCGTCTGCGCATTGATCTTTCCCTTGATGACCTTGCGGCCACCGGCGAAATATGGCGCCAGTTTGGCCGCATCAGTCTTGAAAACTGCGGCCATGTTCTGTATCACGGTTTCTTTGTCTTTGCCCGGTTGTAGAATACCGAAAAAAACAACGTCAAACAGTTCTTCGCTCATGGTTCAAACCTGTATTCATATGAATACATATGAGTGTAGACGAAAAGTATTTTCGCTTCTTGTTTTAGCCGGTGTTTTTTACTGACAGAAATGCGGGTTTTCCGCAAATGAACGCGAATAAACGCAAATCAAAATAACACATGGAACCGCGGACGCCGGAGTTTTTGCCCGTTTTTCGCAGGCAATGTTATTGCTTGTGTATGCCTGAAAATGAAAAAATATTAATGCGCTTGTTTTTAATTCGCGTTTATTTGCGGGAAAATACACAAAACGTAATCAGTCCTTGTTTTCCGGTTTTGTGAACTGTACAACCGTCGAAGTCTTTTTCGGTTCATCGGCATAGCGTGGCCTTGCGTCCATGGCGGTGCCGCCGGCTTCGTCAATAATTTCTTTTTCCCGGGCGGTGATCAGCATAAAACAGTGTTTTACATCGTCAATCGTCGCCGGCCGCAGGACGTGGGGGCGGCCGGGTGGTGGCGTGGTATCACGGACGACAGCGGATAAAACCTTGCGCAGGGTGGCCAGGATCTGGTGTTCTTTGGAATGGAATTCAGTACTCATAATGTGATGTTTTCGTGTGTTGAGTCTGCCGGTATAATACCGCAAACAGGTGTCTGGCAGGTTTTAATGAATCTGCCCGCTCATTGTTATTGAACAGTTTAACAAATCCGGCGTTTACATGAGGCCCGATAACAACTGACAATTAAAACAGGATAATAGATTATGCCTTATTATGTATTTAAAATGACCTCTCCAGAAGGGATGGAACTGGTTAAAAATCTGCAGCTGATTGATGACTTCGAGTCATTCAGGGAGGCGAAAAACTTCGCCAAGACCCAGCGTGCAGAACTTGATAAGGACGATACGGCGCAGATCAAGGTGATGTTTGCAGAAAACCAGCTGCTGGCGGAAGAACAGCTGCTGGCCTACCGTGAACCGACGGTTGTCATGGAGCACGAAAAATAGCGCCGCATGGAAGAAGGTGAGTATAAGTCTACATATAACAAGCTGGCGGCTGTTCGTTGTGTCTTTGAAAAAGCATTGACCGGTAATCATGCAAAATGCGCCCTGGCGCAGCATTTCTGGCTGGCCGATCGCGAGGGATATTCCTGTAAAAGTGCGGAAGAATCATCTAAATGTGGTGAAATTCTGGAAAATCTGAGAAAAAACTCCGCATTTGTGTTGAAGTTACATGATGTCAGCGGCCCGCTTCCGCATAATATGGAAATTCGTGTGCAGGCCGGCGGGGTAAAGGGGCTGGCGCTGCTGGTTGAGGAAAAAACAGCGGCAGACGGGCAGTTAGCTGCTGCAGACATTAATGGCATTGTCAGTAAAGCAGTGGAAAAATTCGGTTCAGCTGAATCGCTGCCATTCAGTGAAATCATGCAGTCCGTGATGCAGTTTAAGGGGCGGCGGCGCCGTCAGCGTTGAAAGGCTCGGTCAATGACCGGCTAAACGGCTCAGAGTAATTAATTAAAGAGGTATCTTATGTTAAGTAACAACAAAATCGTACGGGCACGCTCGACGGAAGAGTATGTTGATATGATCGAACAGGCGATTGATGAGACCTTTGACTTGCGTCAGGCCATTGAGTTTGACGAAGAATTTATGGCTGATGCCCGTTTTGTGGTAGATGAGCTGGAAAAAAGCCTGAAAAGCCTGTACGACTCCATGAAGGATGGCAGTTACCAGTTCGCTACCGGTGACCTGCCGTATATGGCCTTGCTGGCAAAATACCATGAGCAGATGATTCCTTTCCGTTATCTGCTCAAACGCATTAACGAAACCCATAATAAGGGGCTGGATATATCAGAATCGAGTTAGTGTTGTTCCGGGGCAGGTTGTCCACAGCTTGCCCCTGTCTTCCTGTGGATAACTTTGGGGATTAAATTGCCAGGGGGCTTGCCACGGGTTTCTCCGGCAAACATCAGGACGGCGGTGAAAATTTTTATTTAATAAAAATATCCTTTTATTTCATTGGCATATGGGGTTCTTCTCATCCTTGTGGTAATAAATATCCGGCAAGTGGCCACTTCGGCTGTGCGATCACTATATCTTGTGCCTTGTGTATAACTCAGGCACAAGGCCGTTCCTGAAGCGGCTAACGCTGTTGATATAGCGGGCTATTTTACTGACTGCAGGGCCTCTTCCCTTGATACCGCGTGATAGGGGGTGTCACGAATTTTATCGTGAACATGCATGCGGTATTTCACAAAATCGGCAGGATTATCAAAATGTAAAAACGGATTGCCCTGGCACTGGGTTTCCCAGCTTGAGGTTGGTGACTGGGGTGCGTAGTTGTGTCCGGGGTGGATAATCGTCGCCGCGGGCAGTTCGTTTTTCATTTTCTTCAGGGTCTGAAACATTTCTTCCGGGTCACCGCCGGCCAGGTCGCAGCGGCCGCAGCCGAAAACGAACAGGGTGTCACCGGCAATCAGGTCATTGCCAACCTGGTAGCAGCTTGAGCCGGGCGTGTGGCCGGGTGTGTGCAGGATATTTATCTCGCTGTCACCGATTTTTACCTGATCGCCGCCATGGTGCAGTACCGGTTTGCTGAGGCTGGCCCCCCAGAATTTTGCTTCCGGTTTCAGTAAATGGACACTGGCATCGGTATGCTCCAGGGTCTGCTGCAGGCCGTTTATGTGGTCGTGGTGGCTGTGGGTGAGCAGGATATCGGTAATCCGGATGCCTTTTTTATCGGCAAAGTCCAGTACTTCATTCACTTCCCAGGCAGGGTCAACGATGGCGGCGGTATCGCTGGCAAGGTCATGGATCAGGTAGATAAAGTTTTCCATCGGCCCCAGTTCCATGCTGTAGATTTTATAGCTGTCCGGATCTTGTGTCATATCGGGTCTCCATGGAAGGTTTGGCGGCTTTCATTTAGAATGAACAACGAAACAGGGTTATAATTTGTTAAGAGGTTCCCTAATTGATTATACCTGTTCGTCTTTATGTTATAACAGTGTTTGAAAAAATGAATGCTCATTGTCAGCCGCTGCATTATGACCTGGGCCAAATGTGAAAAAATAATTATAAGAGCGTAACCGCCATGAAAACCGCAGTTCACGAACCTGATATTTCCTTCCTGTCGCGTTTACAGTTGTTCCGCAACGTGGACCTGGAAAACCCTGCTTTATTCTCCCTGTTGTCACTGTGCAAATACCGCAGCTTTAATTGTGGTGAAACCGTGCTGTCGACAAAACAGAAGAACCACTATTTATATGTTGTGATCAAGGGCGGACTGCTGATCCAGTTGAGCGAGCATGATGACATCCCCATGGCCACGGTCGAGCCGGGCGAATGTGTGGGGGGGATGTCGGTGATCGATAGCGGCGGGTTTCCGCTGGCACAGGTCAGTGCGCTGGAGAAGACCACGGTGCTGGCCATCGAGCAGGATATATTATGGCGTATGGTCAGCGTGTCCCATGAAATTGCCAGGAATCTGTTATACATCATGTCCGAGCGCATACGCTTCAGTAACCTGGTAGTGGAAGACAGCCTTGAAATGCAGCACAAGTATCAGCAGTATGCGATGACCGATGCGTTAACCGGCCTGCATAACCGCGGCTGGCTGGATGATGCTTTTGACCGGGAAATAAAACGCAGTGAACGCGACCAGTTGCCGCTGTCATTAATCATGCTGGATGTTGATAACTTCAAACAGTATAACGATGATTACGGCCACCAGGCCGGCGACAAGGTGCTGGTAACGGTGGCCAAGTCAATCCATAAAACCCTGCGCCCGAATGACCTGGTGGCGCGTTATGGCGGTGAAGAGTTTGCGGTTCTGTTGCCGGAGACTCCGCTGGAAAAAGCCAGGGCGATTGCCGAGCGCCTGCGCAAGCATGTGAGTAATGCCAACCCGGGGCGGCTGAATAAAAAACAGCTGCCTAAAATTACTATTTCATCGGGCATTACCGGCAGAGAACCGGGCTGTACACTGGACAGCATGATTGCCGCGGCCGATATCGCTATGTACCAGGCAAAACGCAAAGGCAGGAACCGCGTTGAAGTGGCCCCGGATGCAAAACCTGATAGCTGACCGGCGGTTTGTTAAAACAAAACGGCAGACTAATGCCGGGTAGTAACCACAGTCGGCCGGTCATCGGCGTTGGCGTGCTGGTATGGCAGGGGCAGCAGTTATTGCTGGGGCAGCGGATCAGTGAAAACCGGGCAAACTGCTGGCAGTTTCCCGGTGGCCACCTGGAAACTGGCGAAACGGTGATTGAGTGTGCGCAGCGTGAAGTGCAGGAAGAAACCGGTCTGGAAATTACAGCGCCGCGCCACCTTGGATTTACCGACCGGCTT
>JAJRTD010000028.1 GCA_024278435.1 Gammaproteobacteria bacterium
AACAGCGGTTTGGCGGATAGCTGGGAAATCAGCCGGCAGTCATGGACGAAAGGTGTTTCCAGGCCTGCGCAACCGGCTTTTCCACTGCCTGCTTTTTATTGCGCTTGATATGTTGCGGTATTTCTCCGGGATAAATAACACGCTCGGGATGCCCCTTGGGGAATTCCGCCAGGTGGTCAAAGAAAAGGTAACCGTTCACCGGCACGCCGGGCACACAGGCGGAGACCGCGCGGATCTTGCACTCGAGATCATAAAACGGGTTTTTGAAACGGTAGCTTTTACGCCCCAGCATCTGGGTCCAGTTATCAATATTATCAGCGCAGAATATTTTTCCGGGATACTGTTTATATTCCAGTACGGTGATACCATCGTGACGTAAAATCAGGTGGTCAATGGTGTAGTGGCTGCCCAGCCCGTCAGGAACGCAGAAATCTGTTATCTGCTTCAGGCCCAGGCGTTTCAGGCAACGCCGGGTTTTAAAATTCAGCCAGCGGGATTTGACTTTGTTGCGCGTAAGGTAAATGATGATAACAAGTAACGCCACAGCGGCGATCAGCGGCAAAGCAAACTGATCGGCCAGCGGGGCGACGAGTTGAGCAATATCACTTGTTGTCATGTGAAGATCCGGTTGGCGAAGGCCTTGTCTGTGTAACGATGCCATGGCCGGGATCCTTCCCCCGGTCATTTATTCGTATTTGAAGTTCAAAAAATGTAATGTATTTTAACATAGACACCCCCTTTTCCCGGCAACCGTTGATCAGGCCGGAGCATACAACGCAGCCGTCCCTGTGGCAGTAAATAATGCCCAGCCCTGTTAAAAAACTACTGATAGTCGCCGTAATGATCAGCGCCGGCATATTGCTGGATCTGGCCGGCCTGCTCGATGCCAATGAAATACTGGCCCTGGCGCGTCAGTATTCTGACCAATGGTGGCTGATACTGGTATTGATCCTGCTACAGATGATTCTGTTTACCTTTGCCCTTGCCGGCTCGGTTTTCCTGTGGATAGCCGCGCCGCTATACCCGCCGCTGACAGCGACTTTTATACTTGCCGCCGGTGGTACGCTTGGCGGCATTTGCGCCTACCTGTTTTCCCGCTATCTCACCGATGAATTAATCGAAAAAATGGAAAGTTCGCGCACCTACCGCCTGTTACATAAACAGGACAACTTTTTCACCCTGTTTGCCCTGCGCGTATTCCCGGCCTTTCCGCATTCACTGGTGAACTACAGTTCCGGCATACTGAAAGTCAGACTGAGCCATTTTATCGCCGCAGCCATTCTGGGTATTTCCATAAAATCATATATTTACTGCAATGTGATTTACAGCGCGGCCAGCGTATCAATCGAACAGCTGCTGGATATTTCGGTTTACGGGCCGTTATTACTGCTGTCGGCGCTTAGTCTGGCCGGGGTATTTATCCGATACCGGCTGGAGAAAAAACACCGGCAGGATAACTCATCGAGTTTATAAGACCTGATATATATTCAGAGAGGGCTGCTACAAGGCCATCGTAAACTCAGGTTTGCAAGCCATGCGTTGTCGTCGAATCAGAGCCGATACGCTCATACTCCGCAATCACCTGCGCACCCAGCAGCAGGATAATCACCGCCGCCTCCAGGCTGAGCAGAACAATAATCACCGTGGCAAAAGTGCCATAAACCACGTTGACCAGTGACAACGTGGAGAAATACCAGACCAGCACATGGCGCGTTATTTCCCAGAGAAAGGTCGCAGTCACACCACCGATAAGCGCATGGCGTAAAGACAGCTTTCCCACCGGCATCACCAGGTAGAGCGAAGTCAGCAGCAGGATCTCGCCGATAATACCCAGCAGGTAGACCATGACGGTTTCCACACCACTGAGCGACCAGTGATGCCCCATAATATTCAGTGACCGGCCATCCAGCGAATGCAGGCCGCCACTGACCATACTCACCAGTAACATGCCGGCGGCCAGCAGCAGGATATAGCCGTAGGGAATAATGGCCGAGATCAGAAAATGCCGGCGCCTGACTTCAACTCGATGAAAAAAAATCACCGACATGGCGCTTTCCAGCGAGGTAAAGGCAAACGAGCTGAAAAACAGCAGGATCAGAATGCCGGTGACACCGACAACCTTCCAGTTCTGCACGAAAGTACTGATCTGGCTGGTCAGCGCATCGGCCTGGCCGGGGCTGATTAATGCCAGGTATTCCTGCAGCGTGTCCAGCAGCGACGCGGTGTCCTGAACCTGTGAAAGACCGACCAGGATCAGGGCGAACATTGGGACAATGGTCAACAGGGTATAATAGGCGACCGCACCCGAAAGCAGAAACCCCTGGTTGGCGCGAAAACCGGTAATAACGCTTTTGGCAAACTGCCATGGATTATTAAGCACATAATGTGCACGGGAAACAGTCATTTACCTATTCTAAGCTGACTGCTGTTAAAAATATATGCGGATGTCGGCTGCAAAAAAACCAGAACGGTTGTGAAAGTTTTTTACACAAACGGCTGCAGGAACTGCATCAAATATTGCAATTTTTTTATAAACATGTAGAGTTTACAAGATGACCTAAAGGCACAGGGTACTGGGGTAGGTGCAATGGCTTCACGCTATATTAATAGATCATGGACAGGTATTCACAGCGCAAAATCATTTTTGCTTGCCCATTCTCGTACGTTTGCTATTAAGCCGATATATCCGGTACTCATGAGCTGTTTTTCCAGCAACCTGTCGTCAGGGAGTTACGAAGGTGGACAAAATATATATACGCGAGGCGATAACACAATCTGACCGCAAAACTGTGTTCAAACTGCGCTACCAGGTTTTTACCCGCGACAAGAGCTTTGCAGTACAGGACTCTTCCGCAGAAAAACAGATGATTTTCGATGTGGCTGATAAAAAAGCCACATTGTTAATTGCAGAAACCGCATCGGGAGAAGTTGCCGGAACCGTCGGTGTTGCCTGCGGCGCGGTGGCCCTGAACCTGCTCAAGTCCCGCTACTTGCTCTCTGACCTCTATCTCAGGCAGTTCAACACTCACCTTGCCTGCGGCTTCTGGCTGGCAGTCAAAAGCAAATATACGCAGCAGATGTTCAGTTTCCCGCAGCTCAACGGCTTCTGTGACACCATCGGCATCGCCCTTATGGTTAAAGCCATTGATATCGCCATAAACCAGGGGGCCAGGCTGGCTTTTATCAGCACCAAGCCAGCCCTGAAACCCTATTTCGAGCACCTGGGCTTCTTCTATTTCAAGGAGAACATTATCCATCCGTACTGGCGGCAACCACGAATCCTGATGGCCCTGTTGCTCAATGATATCGATAAAGGGACGATTCAGCATTTATCAATACCGGAACATGCCCGACCCGTGCAAAGTGCCGCCCAACTGATGCAGCGCCTTTCCCAGGAAACCTGTGCCGAAGCATAAAATGGAGGTTATGCCATGACCCTGCTTATTCCAACCTACATTATCCTGGCCATAATCCTGATCGTGGTAATTATTTTTCCCGTGTGGAAAGGCCGGCTGAAAGCGGTACATGTCTTTATATCAACGATTACTATTGTCATGCTGGTAATGCTGACCGTGTTGCGCTTTACCGATGAAGTACCCTTGCCCTCCTTCTCCGGTGACGGCTTAAAGTGGGAAAGCAGCATAAAACTCGACTGGAACCCTGAAGCCAAATTCAAGCACCTGTTCCGCATGGTCTCAACCCCCGCCTATATCGTGAACATGGACAGGCAGATTCAGTACGTTAACGCGCCGGCAATGGAGTTGATCTTAAAAGAAACAGGTATGACTTACGATGAAATTGAAGGCAAGATGGATATACCTGAAATCATGTCGATGCTGAGTAAAGAAGGTGTACTGCTGAATGCCGATGAGCTTAAACAGCGGCTCAAGGGCCTGGACAAGTCAAAATCACGGAAATATGACGTCGTCATCAAGCGCAAGAACCAGAACATTACCTTCAAGGTGCTGGCATTGCCGATAGTGGTTGATGGTGAACTTCAGGGAAGGTTTATATCGATGATCCCGGTCAAATTCGAGAACAGTGAAACCGGCGAAATCATTTCGCCGAGCATCTATAATGATGACATCATCCAGGTTCTGGAGATTGTGTCCGCTCCGCGCTAACAGAAAGCCATAGATCCATCAGGCGTAACTATCGCCCATAAACCGTGAGCCTGGTCCTGGCCCGTTAAAACAAAACCCGGTATGGCCTTTTTACCGGAGCGGCTTGTGCGCATAAATGTTCAGCCGCCCCGTGAAGTAAAAGTGTTTACTTGATCATTTCAGGTTAGCGGATGGCACTGATCAGCTTGCCGTTCATAAGTACCACGTAGAAATCTGCTGAGTGATCACTCTTGTCATTAACCTTGACCTTAACAAGATAATGCCAGTAGTTTTTATGGTTAGGAATTTCCTTTAACTCAAACTCGATGACAGTCAGTTTGTCCAGGTCATGCTTGTCCGTTGCCTGTTTTTTGATAATACGAATAACATCGGCGATGGTTAGCGGTGGCGCCTGTGTCATCGGGTCCCATTGTGCGGCAGCCGTAATATCATCCTCATTGATAAAGGCAATAACCTTCACTTCATCAATATATTCAATAATTTCTGTATTAAACGACCTGGCCTGCACGTTAGCGCTAATGACCAGTAAAAACGGAAGCATCCATTTTAAAAACATTCTATTCTCCAGCAAGGGGTTCTTTGCGTATCTTAAAACCGGCTATTTTAACACTCATTTGCAGTGAAGCTACTGATATTATTAAGTTAATTAACATTCATTAATATATTCTTAAGAAAAGAAATCCCGCCCTGAAAAGCTGCTGTTTGTCATAAATATTTAATAAAAACGTCATCCTGCCGAAACCTTGCCTTGCCATTATCAGCCTGCAAATTTAACCGAACACAAGGTGATTACCATGACAGGCACAGCAAGCGAATTATACGATTCAGCAGAAAGCACCAACAACCAGTCAAACAACATCAATCTGCTATCCAGCTGGTTATTCGGCAAGATAAATACCGGCTGCATATTAATGGACATTTCCGAATGTGGTTGCAGCGTACTTATCCCCAGGAAGCTGTCCACCTCACCTGAACTATTTGACCTTGTCATTATGCACCCGCAAAACAATGAAAAAGTCATGGTGGTATTGCAGGGAGAACACCGCTGGGTTATCAGGAACTACACGTCGCGCTATAAAAAAACCGGCATCAAATTTCACAATATCACCCCGGAGAACAAACTCGCCATCAAATTACTGGGGGAACACCTGTCTCAGAGGGAAAACGCCGAGATCAAATGCAACCTGGTCAATCACTAAACCACTGTGTCATATCTGATTTTCAGGGAGATTACAATGTCAGCAGCTGATAAGTATATAAAAATGGCAATGCTCATAGCATTTGCACTCATTGTCCTCAATATCGTAGCCGTTGTTTCAGGTGGCGCCAATGTCTGGTACAGCGATATCGATCATTTTATTGTCAGCCAGATAGATTCTATTGCCGGCAATAAATACAATTAGGCGGGTTTGCATATAACAGTATTAAAACCTTTTACCACAGAGACACGGAGGCACAGAAGTTTTATTTTTTTTCGCGCCGTAGGCACGAAAACAAATAATAAAAGCTTTTCTCTGCGTTTCCGTGTGACGTGCATGGATGCACTAATGTCGCAATTGCAGGATGCACAGGCGCGACCCTCTGTGGTAAATAGCTTTTAAAGTTTTTAACGCGATATAATTAGCAGATGCCAGATCTGCCAATCAATGAAGTCCTGCCGGAGATAAAAAGCACACTGGGCACACATAACCGTGTCGTATTACAGGCGCCGCCCGGTGCCGGTAAAACCACGGCAGTTCCCATCGCCCTGCTCGACTCATCCTGGCTACAGAATCAACAGATTATCCTGCTGGAACCGCGGCGGCTGGCGGCACGTAATGCGGCGGCTCGCATGGCCTTTCTGCTCAATGAAAAAGTCGGTGAAACCGTGGGCTACCAGATCCGCCAGGACAAGTGCCTCAGTGACAAAACCCGTATCCTGGTGGTTACCGAAGGCATACTGACCCGAAAACTGCAGGCCGACCCGGAACTGAAAAACACCGCGCTGGTGATTTTTGATGAATTTCACGAACGCAGTCTGCACGCCGATCTATCACTGGCCCTGTGTTTGCAAAGCCAGCAGATCCTGCGCGAAGAGTTAAAAATACTGGTGATGTCGGCAACATTGAATACCGGGGCTATTGCCGGCCTGCTGACCAACGACGACACACAGGCGCCCGTTATCGAGAGCAAGGGTCGCAGCTACCCGGTAAACATGCATTACCTGGACAGGGCCGCGGTCGACCCCCGCGGCCAGCAGTCCAGCCAGCAGCAGTTACAGAGCGCTTTACTGCAGCAGGTAAAACAGGTCATCGACAAGCACCAGGATAACTGCCTGGTGTTTCTGCCCGGCGCCAGAGAAATCCGCCAGCTGGAAAGCGCTATCCGCCATTACCTGAAAACGTCCGGCCTGGATAATATTATGCTGGCACCCTTATATGGCAACCTGAGCAAGCAGCAACAGGACCTTGCCATTAAAAAACCACCGGCGGGCAAACGCAAGATCGTGCTGGCCACCAATATTGCCGAAACCAGCCTGACCATCGATGGCATTAACTGCGTCATCGACTCCGGCCTGGAACGGGTGCTGCAGTACAGCCCGGCCAGCGCAATGAACCGCCTGCACACCCAGTTTATCTCGCAGGATTCCGCCACCCAGCGCGCCGGCCGCGCCGGTCGCCTGTCCGCCGGCCACTGTTACCGCTTATGGACCGAACAGCAGCGACTGGTCAAACACGCCACTGCCGAAATCCTGCACAGCGACCTGACAACACTGATGCTGGAACTGGCCAACTGGGGCATAAAGCAGGCCGACGAATTACAATGGCTGGATACACCACCACAAAGCGCCACGCAGCAGGCACAAGCCCTGCTGCAACAGCTGAACGCTATCGATGAAAACAGAAGCATCACCAAACATGGCCGCTGTATGCTGCAACTGGGCACGCACCCGCGGCTGGCACATATGATGCTCAAAGCGGCAGAACTGGAGCAGGCATGGCTGGGCTGCCTGCTGGCCGCAATACTGACAGAAAAAGATATCTTTTCGTCCAGTGGCAGCAATCGTGCTGACAACAGCATCGATATCGAACAACGGGTAAAGGTTTTACAAAATTATAAAAACAGCGGCAACAACCGCAGCGTCGATGCCGGCCAGTGCAAACTGGTCATACAGACCGCCAGCGACTTCCTGAAACGATTGCCGGGTAAATCCGCCGCCACCAGGAATATCAACAGCAGCCTGAGCGGCGTACTGCTGGCCTTCGCCTACCCGGAACGGCTGGCAAAACAGCGCAAAAATTCACCCTCACGTTTCCTGCTAAGCAGCGGCAAGGGCGCAGAAATTCCTGAATTTCTGCAACAGCATGTTTATG
>JAJRTD010000310.1 GCA_024278435.1 Gammaproteobacteria bacterium
TCCTCGGTTTTCTTGCCGGTTTGTGGCTGGCGCCCTATGTTGAAAAACACCTGATCGGGGTTTTCTCGCTGCTGCTGGTTATGCCGATTGGCTTTTTGCTGACGGCCTGGTGCTGGCAGTATCTGCCGGCCAGTTTCCGCTTTGCCGGCTGGGAAGCGGCCATATTAATACCGGTTATCCTGTTCCTGGTCTGGCTGTCCATGACCCTGAGCGAGCCCATGGAAACCCTGTTTTTTGCCGGCGACTTTAAAATCTGGATGGCTGAGAACTGGGATATCGGTTACGACCAGCGCAATGCCCTGGTGGTTGGCCTGATTATGGGCTTTGCCGTGATCCCCACTATTTTTTCGATAGCGGAAGACGCGCTGTTTACCGTGCCGCAGCACCTGGTCAGCGGATCGCTGGCACTGGGAGCAACCCGCTGGCAGACCCTGATGTACGTGGTGCTGCCTGCCGCCAGTCCCGGCATTTTCTCCGGCCTGATGATGGGCTTCGGCCGCGCCGTGGGTGAAACCATGATCGTGTTGATGGCCACGGGCAATACCCCGGTTATGGATATGAGCCTGTTTGAAGGCATGCGCACCCTGGCCGCCAATATCGCGGTGGAAGTGCCGGAAGCGGAAGTGGCCAGTACCCACTACCGTATCCTGTTCCTGGCCGCGCTGGTGCTGTTTGGTTTTACTTTCATCTTTAATACCGCAACCGAGGTCGTCAGACAGCGCATGCGCAAGAGGTATAGTGCCTTATGAGTCGTCCAGCGATCAGGCAATGGTTTAAATCAGGTACTCCGTGGATATGGATGAATGCGGGCGCCATCAGTATCGCTATTATCGCGGTGGCTGGCCTGCTGGGCCTGATCATGGTGCGTGGCATGAGCCAGTTCTGGCCGGCAGAGGTGTACCAGCTGGATGTTAACGGCCGTACCGTGATTGCTGAATTTGTAGAATCAGAAACCATTCCGGCAGCGCAGGTACCTGACTACAGTACAGACCAGGAGCTGGTCGTCCGTCACCTGATTAAAAGCGGTAACCGCGATCTGCAGGGCGCGGACTTCAGCTGGGTGATTGACGGTACCATTAAACACCGGGAACTGCCGCCTGAGGTGATGGTGCTGGAGCGTACCGAGTGGGGTGATTTTTACGGTTACCTGCAATCGGTAAAGGAATCGGGAAAAGAGGTGGCCGGCGCGGCGGTGGATAACCAGACCCGCTGGCAGGCAATGCAGTCACGCCTGGCGCGGGTCGATGAACTACGCGAAAAAATACACTATCTTGAAGTAAAGGAAATTGGCGCCATCAATTACCAGCTGGAAGAACTGCGCCTGCAGCAGCGTAAGCTGGAAATGCAGGGCGACGACACGGTGCAGGCCCTGGCGGAAATACAGGCGCAGCGTGAGCAGCTGGAAGGCAAATACAAAAAGCTGGAAAAAACCCTGGCTGAACTGTACACAGCGATCAACCGGGATTCAATCAGCGCTAGGGTAAGTGATGGCTCGGTAGTGGAAATCCCGCTGAAGAAAATCATCAAGGCGTGGCAGCCGAACACCCTGAGCATTGCCAGCAAGATCGCTTTTTATTTTCATGCCGCCTGGGAGTTTGTCAGTGATGACCCGCGTGAAGCCAATACCGAAGGCGGCGTGTTCCCGGCCATATTCGGTACCGTGATGATGGTGCTGTTGATGTCAGTGATGGTAACGCCGTTTGGTGTGGTCGCTGCCATCTACCTGCGTGAATATGCGAAGCAGGGTTTTATTACCCGCATCATCCGCATTGCAGTGAATAACCTGGCCGGTGTGCCTTCCATTGTTTACGGTATTTTCGGCCTGGGTTTCTTTATCTATTTCCTGGGTGGCTCCATCGACAGCCTGTTTTATGCAGAAGCCCTGCCGGCACCTACTTTCGGTACCCCGGGTCTGTTATGGTCGTCATTAACGCTGGCGATCCTGACCTTGCCGGTGGTGATCGTTACCACCGAGGAAGGTCTCGCCCGTATCCCGCGCAGCTTGCGTGAAGGCAGTATTGCTCTGGGTGCGACAAGGGCAGAGACCCTGTGGCGGGTGGTACTGCCCATGGCCAGCCCGGCCATCATGACCGGCCTGATCCTGGCAATTGCGCGTGCCGCCGGTGAAGTGGCGCCACTGATGCTGGTGGGCGTGGTGAAACTGGCACCGACGCTGCCGCTGGATGGAAACTTTCCCTATCTGCACCTGGAAAGAAAATTCATGCACCTGGGTTTCCATATTTATGATGTCGGTTTCCAGAGCCCGAATGTTGAAGCAGCAAGGCCGCTGGTTTATGCCACCGCGTTTTTACTGGTGCTGGTTATTGTTGTGCTGAACCTGAGCGCCATCAGAATGCGAAACCGTTTACGTGAAAAATACCGCGCACTGGATCACTAGAAAGCGCTATCGATAGAAAATAACAGATACTGAAATATGAGTAATGAAACATTAACAACGGCGGTTGACCCTTCGGTCCTGAAATCGGATAGCTCGACTGATAACAATGATTTCTGTCTTGAAGTGAACAAGCTGAATTTGTACTACGGCGAGGCGCGTGCCTTGAAAGACATTTCATTTCGCATGAAAAAAAACCGGGTGACAGCTTTTATCGGTCCCAGCGGCTGCGGCAAGTCGACCCTGTTGCGCTGCTTCAACCGCATGAATGACCTGATTGACGGTGTGCGGGTTGAGGGTGAGATCAATCTGGACGGCAAAAATATTTATGATACTGATATTGATATCACCATGTTGCGCCAGCGTATCGGCATGGTGTTCCAGAAACCCAACCCGTTCCCGATGAGTATCTTTGAAAATGTTTCCTACGGTTTGCGCCTGCAGGGCATTAAAAAACGCCGTGAGCTGGAAGAGCGGGTCGAGTGGGCATTGAAAGGTGCAGCGCTGTGGGACGAGGTAAAAGACCGCCTTGATGAAAATGCCCTGGGCATGTCCGGCGGCCAGCAGCAGCGCCTGGTAATTGCCCGTGCCATTGCCATCGAACCGGAAATCCTGTTACTGGATGAACCGGCATCGGCACTGGACCCGATTTCAACATTAAAAATTGAAGAGCTTATTTACGAACTGAAATCACGTTATACCATTTTAATCGTCACCCATAATATGCAGCAGGCGGCACGGGTTTCGGATGAAACCGCTTTTATGTATATGGGTGATATGATCGAGTTTGGTGATACCAGCAAGATTTTCACCAACCCCGCCAAAAAACAGACTGAAGATTATATAACCGGCCGTTACGGTTAAGGGCCGCAGCTGAGAGTAAAACAATGGAAACACAATCAAGACATATTTCGCAGCAGTTTAATGCCGAGATGGAAAACCTGAGAAACCAGGTGATGAAAATGGGTGGACTGGTTGAACAGCAGATTGCCAACGCAGTACTGGCGTTGCAGGAACTGGATGTACCGAAGGCTGAAAAGGTCATTAAAAAAGACCATAAGGTGAATGCGCTTGAAGTGCGCATTGATGAAGAGTGTGCGCGCATACTGGCAAGGCGGCAGCCGGCCGCCTCTGATTTGCGCATGGTGGTGGCGGTGATTAAAACCATTACCGACCTTGAACGCATCGGTGACGAAGCGGAAAAGGTTGCCAATATGGCGATACATATTGCCGAAGACGATGGCCGATTCCATTCGCGTTACGGTGGTGTTCGCCACCTCAGCGACTATGTCAGCCGCATGCTGCACGATGCACTGGACGCTTTTGCCAGGCTGGATACGGAAGCGGCGATCAAGGTGGTGCA
>JAJRTD010000029.1 GCA_024278435.1 Gammaproteobacteria bacterium
ATCCCGAGCGCAGTCGATCGTTACATGGACGTAATTTATTCACTGCTGTCGCGTTAACTATATTTTGCTTGAAACCGCATTACACATGACTTTTAGCGGTACCTTGTATTGCATAAGACATGAAATACGCCCTTTGACTATTTTGTCATCCTTCGACTTCACTTCGCTACACTCAGGATGACAGTGCCAGGTTAACGGGACAGCAGTGTAATTTATTAGACAATGCAGGAGTACATCGAGGGATCCTGAACCGCTGTACCATCAACAATTTACGGAGCAGAAGATTCTTCGCTAACGCTCTGAATGACATTAATCAGAGGTTCCTTAGCTTTTTATAACATCATGCCAGTCACCGTCTGCCACAATATCGAGTCATTACGCGCCCGGGTAAAACAGTGGCGCAATAATAACGAAACCATCGCCTTTGTGCCCACCATGGGTAACCTGCATGAAGGTCATTTGTCACTGGTAGATATTGCCCGGCAGAAAGCCGGCCGCGTGGTGGTCAGTATCTATGTTAACCCGCTGCAGTTTGCACCAGACGAGGACTTTGACAGCTATCCACGTACCCTGGACGATGATTTGAAAAAACTGCAGACCCGCGGCGTTGACCTGGTATTTACCCCGGATAGCGCGATGATTTACCCGCACGGTGAGCAGCAGTGCAGCTTTGTGGAAGTGCCGGTTTTATCTCACATTATAGAAGGTGAATTCCGTCCCGGGTTTTTTCGCGGGGTGGCAACCGTGGTGTTAAAACTGTTTAACATGGTGCAGCCGGATATAGCGGTTTTCGGCGAAAAAGATTTCCAGCAGTTGCTGGTGATCCGGCAGATGGTGGCCGACCTTGATCTGCCGGTCGAAATTATCGGCGGCCCGATAAAACGTGAAAGCGATGGCCTGGCCATGAGCTCACGCAATAACTACCTGGGTGCGGAAGAAAGGGAAAAAAGCCGCTATCTGTCCGAAACTCTGCTGGCTTTTCGCCGTCAGATAGAAAAAGGCGTGGCTATTGAACAGGCAGAGACATCCTGTGTCAAAATGCTGGAAAGTCAGGGGTTTGCGGTGGATTATGTCACCCTGCGGCAGGTGAAATCACTGCAAAAGGCGACGAAAGACGATGTCGGTTTGAATAATGAGCTCATTATTCTGGCGGCGGCAAAAATAGGCAGTACCCGCCTGATCGACAATCTGAAATTTGTTATTGAATCATCGACTTGATGCGGCCGCGTGGATAACCGATAATAGGCATATTAGCGCTTGGTACAATACCCTGCAGGTATTGCCAGTTGCCCATAAATCAACAGCTTAGATACTTATGGAAATTACACTTTTAAAATCAAAACTTCATAAAGCCACGGTAACCCTGACCGAACTGGAATATGAAGGTTCCTGTGCAATCGACGCGGATTTACTGTCTGCTGCCGGTATCCATGAGTATGAGCAGATCCATATTTATAATTTAAATAATGGTGAGCGTTTTACCACCTATGCGATTCAGGCAGAAGCCGGCAGTGGTGTTATTTCGGTGAACGGTGCCGCCGCGCATAAAGCCAACCCCGGTGACCGGGTGATTATCTGCTGTTATGTGCGCCTGCAGCAGCCGGAAGTGGCCGGTTTTAAACCGACGCTGGTTTACCTTGATCCGGCCAATAAAATACTCAGAACCTCGAACCAGATTCCGGTTCAGGCGGCATAAAACTGCCCGTTGCTGGTTTTTAGATAAAGCCTGTTTTTGCCGCGAATAACGTAAAGGGCGCGAAAAAACATTTTTTACTTTTTCGTTACTGCGTACCGAGTTTGCCAATTTCAATCGCACATGTCACTGCCACCGGTGACAGAGCATTACTTACGCCGACTAACAACGCGATCTTGTATTTTACGGGAATCTATTGATTAATAGGCGCTACGTCATCTCGAGCGTAGTCGAGAGATTTTATACCGCTGCGCCATTAATAGGTTGCGGAGTATAAGATTTTTCGACTACGCTCAAAATGACATTAATCAGTGTTCTCTCAGGTTCTTCTTCGTGTCCCTTACGTTATTCGCGGCAAAAACAAGCTTTTTAGTTAGAGTTTTCGCTAGGGATGCTCTGAATAAGTGTCATTCAGAGCGCAGCGAAGAATCTTATGCCCGTAAGTAATTGATTGCACAGTGGCTCAAGATCCTTCGTTGCGCTCAGGATGACAGATAAGGACTTGTTCAGAGTATCCCTAGCCCGCATATTGCATGAAGACCGGCTCTATCCCATGAATTTATTATGAAAAACAAATGCCTGGGCAGATTTTTGAGTATCTTGCAAAAGCACAGTTTGTGCCTGCGCCACTTTGCAAAAAATCTGGCTGCGCATCCTGGCCGATCCCTCTTGAACCATAGCTATTGCTATGCTTCTGCGGACGATCAGCCTGCTTTGCCAGAATTTTCCGCAAAACGGGTGCTCTTCATGAAATATGCGAACTAGACGCTTCAGTTTTTTGCTGCTGCTTGATTTCCTGCAGCCGGGACTCATTGTTGCAGAACTCAATTTCATCCACATCCAGCGCCGGCTTGGCCAGCTTTTCATCACATTCATCGGTATTCTTACAGGCAGAACAGCTTTCCATCTGCTGATGGATATCACTGACACTGGTTTGATGGATATAGCTGCTTTTATTGATACCCAGGGCGGTGAGCATCCGGCTTAAGCGCAGCCTATTGAATTCCTGCTCCAGGTTCTGGTGAAACTTGCGACCGTCGATCAGGTTTTTCATGATGACGTAAGTCAGGCGCAGGGTGAAACCGGCAAGCATTAATGCCAGTGTGCCGGCGACAATAATCGTTATTGTATTCATTGCAGAAGAGTATCAGTCAGCGCAATCAATAAATCAATTGATATGGGTCAATAAAAGCGAAGTTGGCAGTCGGCAGAAATCTAAGGATACTCTGAATAAGTGTCATTCAGAGCGCAGCGAAGAATCTTATGCTCCGTAAATATCTGATTGCACAGTGGTATAAGATC
Organism: Gammaproteobacteria bacterium; assembly: GCA_024278435.1. Lineage (GTDB taxonomy): Bacteria > Pseudomonadota > Gammaproteobacteria > SZUA-229 > SZUA-229. The sequence goes on from JAJRTD010000029.1 coordinate 2,996, forward strand.
CTTCGACTTCGCTCAGGATGACCAATAAGGACTTATTCAGAGTATCCTTAGATTTCTGCCGACTGCCAACTGCTCTTTATCCCGTATTACGCATCCCTGCAGCAATGGCATTAATACTGCGCAACAACGGATTCAGCCATTTTTCGCGTTCTTCTTCGGGCAGTGACTCATCACGGTAGCGTTTCAGCAGCTTGATCTGGATATGGTTTAACGGGTCAAGGTAGGGGTCGCGACGCATTAATGATTTCGCCAGTGGCGGGATATCATCCAGCAGGTGGGTCATATTGGACACTTTCAGGGTGATTTCCAGGGTGCGGTCATGTTCATCGCGAATCATCTCAAAAATACGCCGCCCGGTTTCCTCGGAAACACAGAGTTCTGAATATTCTTTTGCCGTGCGGATATCCGTTTTATACAGCGCCATTTCGGTATTGCTTAACAGCGCCTTGAAGTAGGGCCAGTTCTGGTACATATCACGTAATTTCTGCAGGCGTGATTCGTCGTCACCAATCCACTGCTGCAGGGCAGTGCCGATGCCGTACCAGGCGGGTAAGGTCTGCCGGGCCTGTGCCCAGCCGAATACCCAGCCGATGGCGCGTACCGATGTTTTGGAACGGTCACCTTTCTTGCGGTGCGAAGGACGCGAGCCGATGTTCATCAGGGCAATTTCATTGACCGGCGTGGCCTCGTAAAAATAATCAAGGAAACCCTCGGTATGGTCGGTCAGCTGGCGATAACTGGCTTCACCGTATTTCATGATTTCACGCATGATGGCCATGTTTTCTTCGGTGGCGGTGGAGACGGCCGGCATGATCTGGTATCGGCTGGCCAGCATTAAACCGGTAACCCCCAGTGTCAGTTCGTATACCGCGGTTTCCGGGTTGCTGTATTTATTGGACAGCACTTCACCCTGCTCGGTGAACTTGATCTGGCCGTGCACCGTGCCTTCCGGCTGTGACAGGATGGACTCGTGAGTCGGGCCGCCGCCGCGACCGATGGTGCCGCCGCGACCGTGGAACAGGCGGCAGTTAATCTGGTGCGAGTCGGCCAG
>JAJRTD010000030.1 GCA_024278435.1 Gammaproteobacteria bacterium
GCCCTGGCACTGCCCGCCGGCCTGTATATTGCGCTGGCCAATATCGGCCAGCTCAGCAGTGGCTGGGACGGCTCCACCCAGATATCCCTGTTTTTACATACCGATGTAAATAAAGCACAGGCGCAGAAATTAAAAAAACGCTTGGAAAAACACCGGGATATCAAAAAAATCGAGCTCATCGACAAGGAAAAAGGCCTGCAACAGTTCAGGGAAATCTCCGGTTTTGGTGATGCCCTGAAATACCTGGACAGCAACCCCCTGCCCATCGTGCTGGTGGTACACCCGCGGATACTGGCCAACCAGCCGGACAAAACCACGCAACTGGTAAAAAAACTGGGTAAAAACAAGCAGGTGGAGCTGGCGCAGCTGGATGTACAATTGGTGAAGCGGCTATATACTTTCCTGGAAATCGCCAACCGCAGCATCTGGGTAATCGGCTCAATGCTGGCGATTGCAGTACTGCTTATTATCGGCAATACCATCCGCCTGGATATACAGAACCGGCGTGAAGAAATTGAAGTATCCAAGCTTATCGGTGCCTCCGATGCCTTTATCCGCCGCCCCTTCCTGTATACCGGTTTCTGGTACGGTTTCCTCGGCGGCCTGCTGGCCTGGGTGATCACCCTGCTGTCACTGTTGCTGATGGAAGATCCCATCCACAAGCTGGCTCTGCTCTATCACAGTGACTTCCGCCTCAGCGGGCTGGGCTTCGGCAATACCCTGCTGCTGATACTGATCAGCTGCTCACTGGGTCTGGCCGGCTCCTGGATCGCGGTCAGCCGTCACCTCAAGGAAATCGAGCCCAGCTAAAACCTTAAAAATCAAAAACTTAAAATATTATTCACCATAGAGGCACAGAGGACACTGAGTTTTAATTTGTTAACGGTGCCGCAGGCGCCGTTAACAATAAAAAGCTTTTCTCTGTGTCCTCTGTGCCTCTGTAGTAAAAATTTGTTTTCAAGCAAAAACCACTGGAATTTCCTTGAACTTTTCTTATAATTAGCACTCTTACTTCCCGAGTGCTAAAATACAACCATGAGAGAAGATAAAATGACTACAACAGCTTTAATTCCGGCCCTCCAGGGTACCTCGTTAAGCACAGGTAATCTGGAGTCTTATATTCGACAAATCAACAGTATTCCTGTTCTGAGTGCCGAAGAAGAACGGGAGCTTGCTGTACGTCTGCAGGAACAGAATGATCTTGCTGCGGCGCAAAAGCTGATTATGTCGAACTTACGTTTCGTGGTAAAGATCGCACGTGGCTACTCCGGTTACGGTCTGCCACTGGCTGACTTAATCCAGGAAGGCAATATTGGCCTGATGAAAGCGGTTAAACGCTTTTCTGCCAGCCATGAGGTACGCCTGATTTCCTACGCAGTACACTGGATCAAGTCAGAAATTCACGAGTTCGTGTTACGTAACTGGCGCATCGTTAAAATTGCCACCACCAAGCCACAGCGCAAACTGTTTTTCAAATTACGCAGTTCAAAAAACCGTCTGGGCTGGTTCAGCAATGAAGAAGTACAGGATGTTGCCGAAACACTGGGCGTAAAACCGGAAACCGTGCTGGAAATGGAATCACGCCTGAGCGGCAGCGACATCACCTTTGATGCCCCGGTTAATGACAACGATGACGAGCCGCATTTTACTCCAGCCGCCTACCTGTCTGATGAAAGCGATCCATCACAGCAGCTGGAACAGGATGACAGCCGCGCCCAGGAACTGGGCCTGATGACCGACTCATTAAATACCCTGGATGAGCGCAGCCAGAATATTATCCGCCGTCGCTGGCTGAGTGATGACAAGGCCACCCTGCATGAGCTGGCTGATGAGTACCAGGTTTCAGCCGAGCGTATTCGCCAGATCGAAAAGAATGCGCTCAATAAAATGCGCGTGGCGTTTGAGGCTTAAAAGCAGTTTTTACCACAGAGACACAGAGGTTTTTTCTTGTTCTACGCCGTAGGCGTAGAACAAGAAAATAAGATTTTCTCTGCGTCCTCTGTGGTGAATCACCTCTAAAACGCCCGACTTAAAACTTCCCTACCGGTTCTGGTAACGGTTCAAATCAAATATCCCCGACAATACCGGCTGCTCCCTTGCATATTGCCGGTTAAACCAGTCTGCATGTAACCAGAAATCCTCATTGGTCCGGCGGATGCCGAAGCGCATGACAAAGGCTTCATATTCTTCACGATTAGTGATGGCATTGTACTGCTCAACAAATTTTTCTATATCGGCAAGGTCCACCACATAGAAGAAATTCGGATACACCCCTTCCAGCCAGGGCAGAACAGTCTGGGTATCAAAACGGTAATCACGCTGATCACCGAGTTTTTCCGACTGCAGCATATTGCTGACGGTTTTATAGGCCTTGTTATAAATCATGGTATAGACCCTGTCCGGCCCCGGGTCTCCTCCCATTCTGACCCGCACGAAAGCAATGTCCGGCAAATACGGGATGATTTTCCCGTCCATTTTCGCGGCCTTCTGCATCGCGCGGTCGACCCGTAATATATTTTTATCGCCTGGCGCAACGCAGTTGCCTCTGTCATCCTCACAGCGATTTATAAAATCACCTTTCAGCCCCAGGTAGTTTTCAACATAGCGGTACAGCTCACGCTGTGGATCACTGCTGCGGTACCCCTTGACCAGCTCCCGGCCCCGCCACTGCACATTACCCTCATCATTCCTGTTGCTGGCACGGAGTCCCTGGTACCATTTTTCATGTAACTGCTGACGGGTCTGCACCGGCAGAAAAGCAAGAAAGTGGTTTTCACCCTCGGTACGCAACAAATCCATATACAAACGGGTATTCAGCTGATGACCGGCATTACCATATACATCAAAACCGGCAACCAGCAGATAATGAATACGCTCCAGCACCGAGTAATCGATAAACCAGGCCGTTTCGGGATAATCACCCAGCCAGCCATAGTTAACCGATGCACTGTCAAGATGCCTGAAAATGGTTAACGCTGCATTTTTATTATTGCCATCGCCTTTCCACAGATACTTCATGGCGTCCGTGATATCAACTGGCTGAACATCACGAACCCTGTCATCTGTTTGTTTGGCGAAATTTTTAAATAAATCTTTATAGTGCAAGTTGGCACTGATAAACCGGAAAGTATCCTCCAGTTCGGCGGGCAACGCCAGGTAGTCCGCATTGGCCTTCATAAAGGCATCATCATTGGAAGCAATGGGTGCATCCGGGTCAAAAAACGCTACCCAAAACTGGTCTTCGATGACATTCAGGGCGACCTGTCCGCGACAGACCGGCCCCTTGATAAAACCTTCAATAAAAAAGCGGGCATCATCCAGCAAAAACTGATAGCGAGACTTGAGCGGCAGCGCGGCAAAAGCCTTTATCGGGTTGGAAGCAATCCCCGGCTGGTAGGATGGCAATTCAGCCACCTCGTAATCCACATCATAAAATAACTGCTGCAGGCGCTTCATGCGTGCCGCAGAGAGTTCGTAGACCATATGTGTCTTGGCAACAATGCTGCCCTGGTGACGCAGCAGACGGTAAAAAACCCGGCTCTTTACTTCGCCGTAAGGCCGGCGGGTAGCAACTATGTCCACGGCCTCGCCCGGCGGCGTATAGGAACGCACCAGCCGGTAGAATTCGCGCTCACCGGTATTTTCAAAATGCAGGTGTGCCTGGAACAGGTGTTCGTAAATATAACGGGATACCAGCAGGTGCCGGTTATCGTCACCGTTTAAAAAGGCTTCCCAGCTGTCTATCTGCTTCTGTGCCTGTTTTGACGGTGTCAGATCCGCTTCCACCGGCGCTCCCTGCGCCAGCCAGTGCACCAGGGTTTTGTATTCCTGGCGCGTCAGGTTGGGCATGGCAAACGGCATACCACCTTCGGCATGCTTCACCGCATAATCATCAAACTCGTCGATGCCTGGACAGCTCTGGCTGCGTGACAGCGACAGGTCAAACTTATCGCTTAACATGCCGGTTCTTGCCTGCGGGTTCAGCTGCTTCAGGCGCAGCATGCGGTATAACACCGACTGTTCCAGGTTACGTGCCGGGTTGCTGGCTTCCGCCGGCGGTTTTTCGTATAACACGCTGCTAAAACCCTTTGTGCGCCACTGGGCCGTGGTCATGGCATCAACAAACAGGCGGGTCGGGTCTGCCGGTTTCAGCCGGCTTGCATCATAAACCGATGTTTTATTGGCACCACGATAAACCCCCTCGGCGGACGACAGTTTTAACTGGCAGGGGGCGTCGTAACAGCCATGGCAGACCACGCAGCGGCTTTCCAGCAGCGGCAGCACGTCATGATTAAAAGAGAGTTTTTCTTCGGGCAGGTCATATAACAGGTCATAGTCGACGCGGGCCTGCCCTTCGGTGATGGATTTTTCAGACACGCCACAGGCGTGAATAAACAGCGTCAGTAGCAGTAGCGCCAGTATTTTGTAAAACATACCCAATACTTCCCTGTTCTAGGAGGTTTTAAATTTAACATAGTGTGCTTTACCCGGTGTTTTTTTCTGTAGATCAATGTCCGGCTTCCATGCGTGGCCATATATAATTTCATAACTTGCCGGTAATACACCATTTTCACGGAAAGCCTCATAGGCCTGGCGCACAGTCTCCAGTGTTTTACGCCCCAGCAGACCTTTTTGCGGTGCGCTCGGTGCGGTCACATTGGCACCGATGGCTTTCAGGTCATGCATCAGGGTGTCCACACTGTCGTAGGTAACAGTCAGCCGGTCGGCTTCCATCACCGGCTGGGCAAAGCCACCCTGCAACAGGAAATCGCCGATATCGTGCATATCGATAAACCGGTTGACGTGTTCAGCCCCATCCACCTGCGCCCAGCTAAAGCGCAACTCTTTCAGGGTATCCGGCCCGAAGGTACTGAACACCAGCAGCCCGCCCGGTTTCAATACCCGTTTGGCTTCCTGCAGGGCGGCATCCAGGTCATTACACCACTGCATACTTAAACTGGAAAACACCAGGTCGAACACATTGTCGGCAAACGGCAGCTGCTCGATATTGGCACATACCCGGTGCGTTGAGCGCAGTAACGTGTCATGCCGGCTGACTTTCTCCAGCATGTTCTCTGACAGATCCAGCGCCACCAGGCGGGCTTTCTTGTAACGTTTAAACAGCGAGGGGATCGCACTACCGGTTCCACTACCGGCATCCAGTATCCACTGCGGCCGGATCTTTACACACTCCAGCTTTTCCAGCAGACGCAAACAGACTTCATTCTGCAGCACTGCAAAGCGGTCGTAATCATCGGCCGCCCGGTCAAATGCACCGCGTACACGTTGCTGATTAAAAACCTGTTGATTACCTGGCGAACTGCCGGACGAATTACCGCCTGTCTGATGCTTCATAGATATCTTTTTTCAATGACTGTTCTGCCTGCTGTTGCGGGCGGCTGATTACGCAGGGAACCGGCAATGGCCAGCAACTGGCGGATAAAATCATCACCATGTGAGATAAAAGGCGCATGACTTGCCCGGGGATTCAGTACCACGTTACGCTGTGCATATTCTTCCTGCAGAACCTGCGCCAGTGCCGCCGGAACCAGTGCATCACGGCCACCCAGTGACCAGTGTAACGGGCAGTCCACCGTGTTCAAGGTACCACGCAGATCTGTGTCCAGCAACATTTGAAGGCCGCTGTTCATAGCCTGCAACGAGGCATCGCCGCGCTGCTGCATGCTTTGCTGCAACTGTCTGACCACTTTCATGGCACCCGGCAGGCCTTTTACCTGAAGCGCCAGAAAACGGCGAATGGTTTTTTCCTGCTGCCTGTTCAGGTCTTCAGCAAACTGCCTGAACACCGCGGCCTCGACCGCGCAGGACCAGTTATCCCGGGTCACAAAACACGGATTGGTGGCAACCAGTAGCGCGGCGGCAACCCGCTGCGGATATAACTGCGCCAGGCGCAACACGGCCAGTCCACCCAGCGACCAACCCACCCATAATGCCGGGCGCTGCACCAGCGGGCTTAATGCCCGTACAAAATCATCCAGTGCATTCACCTCTATATCCGCCATGGAACCATGCCCCGGCAGGTCGACCAGCACCACATTGATCCAGTCCGGCAAGCGGCTGACGCACTCATCCCAGACCGCGCTGTTCATTGCCCAGCCATGTACAAAAACACAGGTAACAGAATCGGACATCGGCTTTTATCGGTTTACAGGGGCGTTGGTTAAAATTTTATAAAGCATTTATCAAAAGTCTGCGGTAAGCTTGCGGCGTTATATTGAGGGTAAAAACACAAGTCGAAATACAGCCATGGAACATTATCTTAATCTCGTTTTATTTGCAGGCCTCGCCTACCTGGTCGGTTCATTCTCAAGCGCCATTGTTACCTGCAAAATCATGGGTATTGAAGACCCGCGCAACACTGGCTCCAACAACCCCGGCGCCACTAATGTGCTGCGCCATGGCGGTAAAAAAGCCGCTATTATCACCTTAATCGGTGACATGTTAAAAGGATTAATTCCGGTTTTAATTGTTTCACTGCTTCAGGCTGACACATTAACCGTCGCCCTGGTCGGCCTGTTTGCCTTTCTGGGCCATATTTTCCCGGTTTATTACGACTTTAAGGGCGGCAAAGGCGTTGCCACCTACTACGGTGTCATCCTGGCCATTAACTGGCAGGTCGGCCTGATTGCACTGCTTGTCTGGCTGGGTGTGGCCGCTATACTGAAAATATCCTCCCTGGCCGCCCTGGTATCCATTTTTCTTACACCTTTTATTCTCTGGTACTTTTCACAGTCCGTGGAACTGACTGCTGCGCTTGCCCTGATGAGCATAATCGTGTTCTGGCGGCATAAAAAAAATATCCAGTCGCTGCTGCAGGGCGCCGAAGTCAAGATCGGGAAAAGTTCTAAATAATTTTCTTCCGCAAATGAACGCAAATAGACGCAAATATGTAGAAACGAAAATGGTTAAACACTAAGGATACTCTGAATAAGTGTCATTCAGAGCGCAGCGAAGAATCTTATGCTCCGTAACTATCTGATTACACTGTGGTATAAGATCCTTCGACTTCGCTCAGGATGACAATAAGGACTTATTCAGAGCATCCCTAATAAAAATAAAGCTGTTTTAGGTTTAATACGCCTGTATCCATCTGCATCCAGATTGAAAAAGTTTTTATTTGCGTCTATTTGCGTTCATTTGCGGAAAGAACAAATATTTTCAAATCGCAGGCAGGTCCTGCATTGACCAGCGTGCCCGGGCATCTATTTCCAGCGGCTGGGTTTCGCCTGCCATCAGGCGCATGCAACCGGCCTGCGCGATCATCGCGCCATTATCGGTACAGAACTCGATTCGTGGGTAATACAGTTCGCCACCGGCCTGTTGAATCATTTTAGCCAGTTCGGCACGCAGACGTTTATTGGCACCCACACCACCGGCAATTACCAGGGTTTTGCAGTGCTGCTGCTCGATGGCGCGGCGGCATTTGATTTTCAGGGTATCGACCACCGCCTCTTCAAATGCCAGCGAGATATCCGCTTTTACCTGTTCTGCCAACGCCCCGTCCTCTGCGGCTGACTGCATGGTATTGAGGGCAAAGGTTTTCAAGCCGCTGAAACTGAAGTCCAGCCCCGGGCGATCAATCATCGGCCGCGGGAAACGGTAAACACCCGGCCGGCCTTTTTCTGCCAGTGCCGCCAGTGCCGGGCCGCCGGGATAACCCAGCCCCAGTAATTTGGCGGTTTTATCAAAAGCTTCCCCGGCCGCATCATCCAGGCTCTGGCCCAGCAGTTGATACTGTCCGACACCTTTGACATAGGCCAACAGGGTATGACCGCCGGATACCAGCAGCGCCACAAAAGGAAATGCCGGCGCATTGTCTTCCAGCATGGGTGCCAGCAAGTGGCCTTCCATGTGGTGCACTTCAACCGCCGGTACATCCAGTGCCCAGGCCAGAGAGCGGCCGAAGGCGGCACCGGACATCAGGGCACCGATCAGCCCCGGTCCCGCGGTGTAGGCAACGCCGTCTATGGCGGATTTATCCAGCCCGGCCTGTGCCAGCGCCTGCTCCAGCAGTGGTGTCAGATAGCGGATATGGTCACGCGATGCCAGTTCAGGCACCACCCCGCCATATTCGGCATGAATTTCAACCTGGCTGTGCAGGGTATGCGCCAGCAGGCCTTTTTCACTGTGATACAGGGCGATACCGGTCTCATCACAGGAGCTTTCTATCCCCAAAACAATCATAATTTCTAAAAATATCCTGTAAATTAATGTTTTTTTACAATCCGGCTTTTAGGTTTGGTCAATAATGCGATATAATACGTCGTTTCACCGCATTGAATGCGGATTTTTTTAATCATTAGAACTGAAGAACTATGCCTGCAATACGAGTTAAAGAAAACGAACCATTTGACGTTGCTTTACGTCGCTTCAAGCGTTCATGTGAGAAAGCCGGTGTTTTAACCGAAATTCGCAAACGTGAAGCTTATGAAAAACCCACTACAGAACGCAAACGCAAAGCTGCGGCTGCCGTTAAGCGTCACCTGAAAAAACTTTCCAAAGAACGCAACAAGTTTGCCCGTTCTCCTCACCAGCGTCGCCGTTAATTTTATCATCGCAGTTTTTCCCGGGACATTTTTCCGGAATAACGTGGCCTTGCAACCATCCGGTTGTGAATTCCACCAGTATTTGATCAGCGAGCAAAATGAGTGACCTAAAAAAACAGATTCAGGACGCTGCCATCAGCGCGATGAAATCCGGCGAAAAAGAACGTCTGGCCATCATCCGCCTGATGACATCTGCCATCAAGCAGATAGAAGTCGATGAACGCATTGAGCCTGATGATGCCCGTGTTATTGCCATTCTCGATAAAATGGTCAAGCAACGCCGCGAATCGATCGCCCAGTTCAAAAAGGCACAACGCGATGACCTGATAAAACAGGAAAGCCTTGAGATTGATATCATCCAGGAGTTTTTGCCGCAGGCCTTAAGCGAAGAGGAAGTGGATGAAATCGTTACCCGGGCAATTGCACAGACCGGTGCCAGCTCCATAAAAGACATGGGCAAGGTCATGGGACTGGTCAGACCGCAGATCATCGGCCGCGCCGACATGGGCGAAGTCAGCGGTCGCATCAAGACAATCCTGAGCACCAGCTAGATTTATATTCATCCCGGGTTTATTCATCCATGAGCAACCTCAAGAACGATCGATTTATCAGAGCACTGCTTCGCCAGAGCGTAGACCGCACCCCGGTATGGATTATGCGCCAGGCCGGTCGCTATCTGCCTGAATACCGCGAAGTCCGCGCCAAAGCCGGCGACTTTATGACCCTGTGCAGCACACCGGAACTTGCCTGCGAAGTCACTTTACAACCGCTGCGCCGCTTCGAGCTGGATGCCGCCATCCTGTTTTCAGACATCCTCACCATTCCCGATGCCATGGGTCTGGGGCTGTATTTTTCTGAAGGCGAAGGCCCCAAATTCAAACAGACGATCGACTCTGCCAGCGATGTTGAAAAACTGAGCATTCCTGACCCGGCCGACAAATTATCCTATGTAACCGATGCCGTGTCCCTGATCCGCAGGGAACTTGACGGTGATGTACCACTGATCGGCTTTGCCGGCAGCCCGTGGACCCTGGCCACCTACATGGTTGAAGGCGGCAGCAGTAAAACCTTCTCCAGGATCAAGGCCATGTTATTTGAAGACCCGGCCTCGGCACACATGCTGATGAGCAAACTGGCTGATTCCGTTGCCCTCTACCTGAACGCCCAGATTGAAGCCGGCGCCCAGGCGGTAATGGTTTTTGACAGCTGGGGCGGTGCATTGACAACACCGCATTACAGGGAATTCTCGCTGGCCTATATGCAGCAGATTGTTGACCAGCTGATCCGTGAAAAAGACGGCCAGAAAATCCCGGTCATTCTGTTTACCAAGGGTGGCGGCATGTGGCTGCCTCAGATTGCCGATACCGGCTGCGATGCCGTTGGTCTGGACTGGTCCGTCGACATTCACCAGGCACGCCAGTTAATCGGTGACCGGGTTGCCCTGCAGGGCAATATGGATCCGGCCATCATGGCGACAAACCCTGATGTTATCCGCCAGGAAGTAAGCCGTATTCTTGCCGACTTCGGCCAGGGTAACGGCCATGTATTCAACCTCGGGCATGGCATTACGCCGAACATCACACCGGAAAATGTTGCCGCACTGGTTGATGCGGTTCATGAAATCAGCGCGCAGTATCACCGCTAAAAAATCACCTGTGCCTGAACGGCTGCCTGAAAGAGACGTTGTTCGTAGTTCGTTATTCGTTAAAAACGAAAAACTCGACAATAATTCTGAAGGCCGGGTCAGGCTTCGCTAACCCGACCTGCGAACCGTCTTCACGCCACATTTGCGGCAAATAATTTCCCCTCTGCCAGTAAAAGTTTCGCTATACTTCAGTTACTCCGGCTAACTCCTTATTACGTTATGCTTTTTCGCAAATGTAATTTCCAGAAAAAATTACTCACTGCAATCATACTGCTCTGTTTTTACAAAACCGTGTTTGCTGTCGGCGTGCAGGACATTGCCACCGAAGCAGACACATCTGAAAAACACAGCCCTGGCGAACGGCCAAAAATCGGCCTGGTACTCAGTGGCGGTGGTGCCCGCGGCTTTGCCCATATCGGCGTATTAAAAGTTCTGGAAGAAAACAACGTGCCGATTGATTATATTGTCGGCACCAGCATGGGCTCGATTATCGGCGGCCTTTATGCCATCGGCCTGACTCCGGAAGACATTGAAAACGGTGTAACCGGCATCAACTGGGACAAGGTCTTTGACGATTTTGCCAACCGGGAATACAAACGCTTCCGGCGCAAACAGGACGACTTTGATTTTTTTGGCATTAAACGGATCGGCATTACCAAAGACGGTTTGCAAATCCCCCCCGGCATTATCGAGGGCCAGCAGATCGAACTCGCCCTCGATCGCCTGGCCTATCCGGGCTTTGCCATTGAGGATTTTGACAAGCTGAGTATCCCTTATCGTGCGGTCGCTACCAATATCGAAAATGGCGATGCCTTTGTTATCAAAGGCGGTAATATTGCCCGCGCCATGCGGGCCAGTATGTCCATTCC
>JAJRTD010000311.1 GCA_024278435.1 Gammaproteobacteria bacterium
CATCACCAAAGCGGGCCGACACCCCGAAATTTGCCGGAATACCGCCGATCAGAAAACCCGGGGTCAGGCCGGCATACTGCAGCAGCCACGCCAGCATACTTGAGGTCGTAGTTTTGCCATTGGTGCCGGCAACGGCCAGCACCCAGCGCTGGTTTAGCACATGCCGGGCCAGCCATTCAGGGCCGGACGAATAGGCAATGTTTTTGTTTAACACATGCTCCACTGCCGGGTTGCCCCGTGACATGGCGTTACCGATGACCACTTCATCAACATCATCCGGAATATCCTCCGCCAGAAAACCTTCACTCAGGGTAATGCCCTGCTCCTGCAACTGGGTACTCATCGGCGGATAGACATTGGCATCAGAACCACTGACCTCGTGCCCGGCCTGCCTGGCCAGCACTGCAATGCCGCCCATAAATGTGCCACAGATACCTAAAATATGGATTTTCAAACTTTACTCACTCCACCGGGGGCGGGTTCAGGCTGCCGACTCGGCCGGCAGTAATAATTGCGACAATGCAATCGATATAAAAAACAGGGATAAAGACAGGGTCAAGGCACCGAACATTCTCATTTCCAGTGCGTGCTTGAGTATATATGCCTTCACCAGCAGCTCCCAGCTGATCAGCAACAGGAACAGCAACGACATGGTGGATTTTACCCCATCATCCATGGTGGCATCAGACAACATGGCAAACACCGGCCATGACAGTAAATTAAATAAAATACCGGCACCGACCATGGCGCTGAATGTTTGCACAAAGCGCGGGCGATGATGCAGCGCATTTAACACGATATAGACAAACAGGAACTGTACCGCCAGGCCCAGCAAAATACCGGCCAGCGGCTGATCCGGATTTAAAGTGCTTTGCAATACCAGCAAGCCGGAAAAAACATAGAGCACCGCCAGCCGCAACAGCAGCTGAGGCGAATAGGGTAAATCCTGCGGCGCTGACTTTAAAATCATCAGCGCCAGTAAATTTTGAAATACAGACATCTTAACTTAGTGCATAATATAGGTCTGAAACATTATGTCAAAAACACAGATAACAATCACCCAACCGGACGACTGGCATTTACACCTGCGTGACGGTGAAGCCTTAACCAGCATCGCGCCTTTTACCGCGAAACAGTTCGCGCGCGCCATTGTTATGCCCAACCTGAACCCGCCGGTAACCACCGTGGTACAAGCCGTGGAATACCTGGACCGGATTCTGGCCGCGGTTCAGGGTACTGACTTTGAACCGTTAATGACATTGTACCTTACCGATAATACCAGACCTGATGAAATAATCGCAGCGCGAAAAAGCTGCTTTATCAAAGGGGTAAAACTGTACCCCTCCGGTGCAACCACTAACTCGGATGCCGGGGTGACCGATATCCGGCTGTGCGACAAAACCCTGGAAAAAATGCAGGAAGTTGGCCTGCCGTTACTGATACACGGCGAAGCAACCGCACCGGATATTGATGTTTTCGACCGTGAAAAAGTCTTTATCGAAACCACCCTGCAACCGCTTATGCAACGCTTTCCGGAACTGAAAGTCGTGTTTGAACATATCACGACTAAAGAAGCGGCAGACTTTGTTACCGAATCGACGGCAAATATTGCCGCCACCATCACCCCGCAGCACCTGCTGTTCAACCGCAACGCCATGTTCCAGGGCGGGCTGCGTCCACACCATTATTGCCTGCCGGTTTTAAAACGCGACACTCACCAGCAGGCCTTGCTGGCGGTTATCCGCAGCGGCAATGCTAAATTCTTTTTAGGCACCGACAGCGCGCCTCATGCGAAAAGCAAAAAGGAATCGGCCTGTGGCTGTGCCGGTATTTTTTCAGCCCATGCCGCAATCGAGATCTATGCATCGATTTTTGAACAGCAGGACGCACTGGACAACCTGGAAGCCTTTGCCAGCTTTAACGGCCCGGACTTTTACGGCCTGCCGCGCAATAGCAGAACCATCACCCTGAAAAAACAGGAATGGCAGATCCCCGAAAGCTACCCGCTTGGCAGTGAAACCCTGGTTCCCTTTTTAGCCGGACAGACAATCAACTGGAAACTGGCCTGAAACCCTTATGTCACCCGGCTCGGTGACAGGATAAGTAATATAACCTTCTATGTCAGCGCACTACTGGCCCGTTAACTGTTTTTATATCAGCCCCATACCCGGCTGTATATGACCGTACTGGTATTTTTTTATTTTATTTGACTGAAACCAATACTGCTGATGTCTTGTCATCCTGACCGGAGCGTAGCGTAGTGGAAGGATCTAAGATGACCGTGCCGAGTTAACGGGACAGCAGTGATATCAGCAACGCGTTCGTGGAACGTGTAAAATACAACGATGAGTGACGAAAATTTAAAATTAATGGCGCGACGCTTTCGCGGTTTTTACCCGGTCGTGGTTGACGTTGAAACCGGTGGCTTCGATGATAAAAAGGATGCCCTGCTGGAAATAGGCGCGGTGACACTGAAAATCGACGAAAACGGCATCATGTCCACCAACAACAGCTACCAGTGCCATATCAACCCCTTCGAAGGCGCCAATATGGATCCGGCCTCGCTGGAAGTGAACGGCATCGACCCGCACCACCCTTTTCGCATTGCCGCCGCCAAGGATGAAGAAACCGGGGTACGCGAACTGTTCCGTTTTATCCAGAAAGAAATGAAACAGCATAAATGCAAACG
>JAJRTD010000312.1 GCA_024278435.1 Gammaproteobacteria bacterium
ATTACCCCCAAATTGACCCCGTTGCCCTTTCACTTGGTTCCTTAAAGATCCACTGGTATGGCCTGATGTACCTTACCGGTTTTGTCGGTGCCTGGTTTTATGGCATACAGCGTACCAAACGTCCAGATATAGACTGGACCCGGAAACAGGTGGAGGATGTCATCTTTTACGGGGCGCTCGGGGTAATCCTTGGTGGACGACTTGGTTATACGCTGTTTTATAATTTTCCGGCATTTATTGAAAACCCGGTTTCAATTTTTTATATCTGGCAGGGCGGAATGTCGTTTCACGGTGGCATGCTGGGTGTATTTACCGGTCTCTACCTGTTCGGTCGCAAGAACAATATGAGTTTCTTCCAGGTCTCCGACTTTATTGCCCCCTGGGTACCGATCGGGCTGGGTGCCGGTCGTATCGGCAACTTTATTAATCAGGAACTGTGGGGTCGGCCAATGGATACCATTATGCCCTGGGCTCTTGACTATGGTGACCATATTGCACGGCACCCTTCGTCGCTATATCAGGCCCTGACCGAGGGGCTGCTGTTGTTTCTTATTTTGTGGTGGTATTCATCAAAGCCCCGGCCACTGATGGCAATCTCTGCGGTTTTCATGTTTTTTTACGGCAGCTTCCGCTTTATTACCGAGTTTTTCAGAATGCCCGATGCGCACCTGGGGTTCATCGCTTTTGACTGGCTGACCATGGGGCAGATATTGTCGCTACCAATGATAATATTCGGCATTGTGGTGTATATTATCGCCATAAAACGAGATCGCAAGATGAGTGCTTCATGAAACAATATCTGGATTTAATGCGCCATGTGCGCGACAACGGTAATAAAAAAGAAGATCGCACCGGAACCGGTACAATCTCAGTCTTCGGCCACCAGATGCGCTTTGACCTTGCAGAAGGCTTTCCGCTGGTAACCACCAAGAAGTGCCACCTCAAGTCCATTATTCATGAACTGCTCTGGTTCCTCAGTGGTGACACCAATATAAAGTATCTGCAGGATAACGGTGTACGGATCTGGAATGAATGGGCCGATGAAGACGGTAACCTGGGTCCGGTCTATGGCTACCAGTGGCGTAGCTGGCCGACAGCAGATGGCCGCCATATTGACCAGATTTCACAGGTGATCGAGCAGATTAAAAATACCCCGGATTCGCGGCGCATTATAGTTAATGCCTGGAATGTCGGTGAAATCGAAAACATGGCTCTGCCGCCCTGTCACATGATGTTCCAGTTTTACGTGGCCGATGGCAAACTGTCCTGCCAGCTGTACCAGCGCAGTGCTGATATCTTTCTTGGCGTTCCGTTTAATATCGCATCCTATGCCTTGCTGACATTGATGGTGGCTCAGGTCTGCAACCTGAAGCCGGGTGACTTTGTGCATACCCTGGGTGATGCCCACCTGTATACCAACCATCTGCAGCAGACGGACCAACAACTGAGCCGTAAGCCCTATCCGTTACCGGCGATGAAAATCAATCCGGATGTGAGATCCATCTTCGATTTCAAGTTCGACGATTTCGAACTGGTCGGCTACGAGGCACATCCGCACATTAAAGCTGTTGTTGCCGTTTAGTTTGGCTGAGAACAAGAATCCACAAATGAACGCAAATGAACGCAAAGATGTTTTTTTAGGAATAATCGCGCGTTGCTCTAATAAAAATTACATTTGCGTTCATTTGCGTTCATTTGCGGAAAAAAAAATATTTAATAAAGTTTCTGGCAGTAGTAATCAGCAATGATGATATCTTTCATCGCAGCTATGGACCGCAATCGCCTGATTGGTGACAAAAATCAGCTGCCCTGGCATTTGCCGGCGGATTTTGCCCACTTCAAGGCGGTGACCATGGGCAAGCCTATTATCATGGGACGTAAAACCTATGAATCCATTGGCAAGCCCCTGCCCGGTCGGCGCAATATTGTATTAAGCCGTAACAAGGATCTGTGTTATGAGGGTGTTGACTGTGTCAGCAGTTTCGATGAGGCCCTGGCGCTGGTGGCTGAAGAAGATGAGGTAATGGTTATCGGCGGTAGTACGGTTTACGAAATGCTGATGCCGCTGGTTAACCGTATGTATTTGACTTTCGTTGATGCCGCATTTGAAGGCGATGCCTGGTTCCCGGAATTTGATGAAAAGGACTGGCAGCTTGTTGAATCTGAAGTACATAAGGCGGATGAAAAAAATGCCTACGACTGCCATTTCGTTACCCTGGAAAAAAAATAACAGGGCAGGGAACTTAATCCTGGTGGTCGCGTCATATAAGTATCAATTGATTGATAGACTCCTGTAGGGTACCGGCTTTGGCTGGTACCTTTTTTTATGCGCGGATAATTCCCGTTAACCTGCTGATTTCCTGTGTTTTTTCTTATTCATCTGGTCCAGGTATTTTTTCGGCGGGGTTAATGCGCCGGGACAGTTGAGGCGTGTGAAATCAAACGCTTGTTCATCGATACGTAAAGCAGTGAGAAAACCTCCCCAGAGGCAGCCGGAATCAATCGCCCAGGTGTTGTTGATGCATTTTTTTCCGGCATGGGGCAGGGTCGACCAGTGGCCAAAAATAATTGTGTC
>JAJRTD010000031.1 GCA_024278435.1 Gammaproteobacteria bacterium
AATTGAAGATGCAGGTATAAAGTATTGTTTTACAATGAAAGATGACAAGCTGGTTGCGGCAGAGGCAACGCAGTCAGCCGATCTTACCCTGTCGGGAACGGTGTATGACTTCCTGTTGTTGGCCAGCCGGCGGGAAGATACCGACACCCTGTTTTTCAGCCGTCGTCTGCACATGCAGGGCGATACCGAACTGGGCCTGTATGTAAAAAACTTTCTCGACGGCCTGGATATGGATACCCACAAAATGCCGGCCTCTGTCGAAAACTTCATCAGAAAAAGCCTGCCGTTATACGAACGGTTTTTTGCAAAATAGTCAGGTAGGTACGAATTTATTCGCACGACGAGCGCATACTCTGGCACCGCTGTGCGAATAAATTATTCAGCATATCCGTTTTACTCGGTAACTGTTCCTCGGTAACTGCGCCTGCATTCCCCTAATACTGTCCATCCATGGACATGCGTTACCCTAACATCTATATCCTTGTAGAAGCCCTGCGAAGCTAACGTGAAAAACTTTTCCGGAAAGAAGCCGGCAACGTGCCTTATGCGGGCCTACAATAAATCAATCCGGCAGGAATAGGCATTACAGGTTTTTGATTATATCGGCCACCCGGAAGGCATTGGCATAAATCGTCCAGGTATAGGGCACACTGCCACCGGTGGGCATAAAGCTGCCGTCGGTAATATAGAGATTTTCAACCTCGTGCGCCCGGCAGTTCTTATCCAGTACCGAAGTTTTCGGGTCATTGCCAAAACGGCAGCCACCGGCGACCAGGTTGGCCGGCGGCGAGCCACTGACGCTGGAATCGATACGTACCGCGCCCAGCTGTTTTAATACCTGTTCCCCTTTGTCGGCAAGATAGGCGGCGATTTTCAAATCATGCGGGTGATAACCGATACGGACTTTGGCCACCGGGGTCGACCAGCGGTCCTTTATTTTTCTGTCGAGGCTGACAAAACAGTTATCCGTCGGCAGCCAGTCATTAAACACTTCGAACCTCAGGCTGCGATCGGTGGTAAACCAGCTTTCCAGTTTGCGTTTCAGTGGCTTGCCCCACAGCAGTTTGTCATCATCCCATTTCAGGCTGTTGGCCCGGCTGGTCGGGTTGGGGTGGGCAAACAGAAATTCAACAATGCCGCCTTTCAGCGGCCGGCCGGCCAGTTGTTTATCGTTGATGGTATACCAGTCATCCAGGGCACGGTTGACAAACGGTCCCAGCTGTCTGAGTTGTTTTAGCTGCGCTGCATCAAAATCGTCAAAGTTAAAGTCACCGCTGCCGGAGCCGCCTGCCGAGAACAGCAGGTTTTTGCCTACCTGTCCGCTATTGTTCGCCAGCCCGTCAGGAAAGGCGGGACCTGTTGAATGCAGTAACAGCCGTGAGGTTTCGATGGCCTGGCAGGCCACCACGTAGATGCCGGCATCCAGGGTCTGTTTGCGGTTGTTTTTATCAATGTACTCAACCTGGGTGATTTTCCCCTTTGCATTGCTGATCAGGCGCGTGACCTTGCTGTGCGGGCGAACCTGGCAGTGTCCGCTGCTGACTGCACGGTCCAGCAACGCCGCGCGTGAGCTGCCCTTGGCGCCGGAGGAGCAGCCGTAACTGCCGCAGTAGCCTGAATACTCACAGCTGCGCCTGTTGCCTTGTTGAGTATTCTGGGGCTCTGACAGGATGGCGCGCGGTACGCGCAGGCTGTGGTAGCCCAGTTCATCACAGGCCTTGTCGATCCAGCCGGAAACCGCATGCTCCCGAGTTGGCGGGTAGGGGAAGTCTGCCGTGCGTGGCTCGATATTTTTATGCGGCTCAAATTTTCCCGACACTCCGACCACCTGTTCCACCCGGTCGTAATAAGGCGCCAGCTCGTCATAACTGATGGGCCAGTCAGCGCGGTTAGCGCCTTCAATGGGGCCGAACTCCGACAGCTGATAAAAATCCACCGGCTTTAAACGATGGAAAAAACCGCTCATAAAATTACTGGAGCCGCCGACACAGTTGCCGTTCCAGAAATCCCAGCCCGATTCCGAGGTCGGTGTTGCGTTCCAACGGCCGTCTTCCAGGTCTTCGATAACGTGCTGTTCATCGCGCAGGTTCGGGGTGTAGACACTGCGCCGGCAACAGGCCAGTTCATCTTTATAAAAATCTTTCTCGCTGAACCAGGGGCCTTTTTCCAGAACCACCACCGAGTAACCGGCTTCCGCCAGGGTCAGCGCCACCGGGCCGCCACCGGCGCCACTGCCGATAATGCAAATATCAAAGTCTTTCATAGCCAGGGTAGTTTCTCAGGTTTTCAAGCAGAAAAACAATTCACCACAGTGACGCAGAGAGCGCAGAGAAAAACTATATTATTGTTAACTGCGCCGCAGGCGCAGTTAACATAAAAAAACTCTGTGTCCTCTGTGTCTCTGTGGTGAACAATTGTTCTAGGGATACTCTGAATAAGTGTCATTCAGAGCGCAGCGAAGAATCTTATGCTCCGTAAATATCTGATTGCTCAGTGGTATAAGATCCTTCGACTTCGCTCAGGATGACAAATAAGGACTTATTCAGAGCATCCCTAGATTTTTAATAAATGCTGAAATGTTTTATCCGCCGGCGGCCGGGGGAACCCCGGTGTATGCTGTAGCCACTTCCAGCCCGCCTGGTTTTTGTTGCCGCCGTAAACCGGATCGGTGAGCAGCGCTTCGAAAATATATAGCAGCAAGGTCGACAGCCAGTTTTCACCGGCGGAACTGCTGGCGATATGGCGCAGTACCTGCTCGCGCTTTTCATAGTCCAGTTCAATAAAGGCCGTTTTATATTTTTTTTCGGTAATGTCCTGCAGCCAGCGGGTTCCCTGCAAAATGAATTCACGTTCATCTGCATCCAGGGTGCGGTCACTGACGACAAACTGCAGGTAAGCCGGGGCGTTGATTTCTGCAGCTCCCGGTGCATCTTTTTCTGCAGGAAACAGGTGTTGCTGCACGGCGGCAATGACCGGCCACGGGTCGCTTGCAGCGGCCGGTTTGTTGTTTGTTGTGGCACTTGGTGATGGCAAAGGAAACATCGCCGCCACGCTGCCGCCGGCAGCGGCCAGCAAAAACCGCCGGCGGCTGAGTAGCTGTTGCTGCCAGCTGCTAAACAAAGCGGTGGTATCAGATGTTTCAGACGGGCGTGGTTTACGGTTCATTTATAAGGGGGCTGTTTGTTTTAGGGTGCGAATAAATTTGCACCTGCATTCGTCGTCCTCAGGTATTGGCAATACGCTGATAATAACGCAAACGGTACAGTAATCGTTTGCTGTCGCCGGTGTCTTCAAACCCCGAACGGTCATGCAATACATTATTGCTGATCAGGCCCTGTCCGGACTGCAGGGTGCCGCGGTATATATACGGTGAATCCGAGCTCATATAATCGCTCAGGGTTTTAATGGCCAGCTGGGTGATGGCGTCTTTTTTCCAGTTGATGCTGCGGGTGCGGGCGGTGTAACGCATGTGCAGGTTGCCATCGGCCAGTACAGAAAATACCGGGCCGCTGCGATCCGGGCGGATGACTTTTCCCTGCTTGTTGATGTTTGCCGGTATGGTCATGACGTCTGGCTGCATCAGGGCATGAATATAATCCGGGTTGGCCTGGCGCAGACGGATATAGGCGATTTCATGATCGAGCAGGGCATTCTCGCCACCGCTGCTGGCCGGTGATACGCAATGCAGCAATAATGCCTGGATCTGGCGGTTTGGGGTGTTGTAATAACCGTCGGTGTGCCAGTGGATCAGGCGGTTGGTATAGGGAATATATTCACCGCGCCATTCATCACTGACCACCCGCAGCGCGGTGATGCCGTCATCAGCGCCCATATTGTCATCGGGGGTAAACAGGCCCAGTTGCTGCCCCAGTTTAAACGGAATATCTTTATCGGCGTTTGTTCCGGTGTTGCCGGCGTAGATGGCCATATTGGTTTTCAGGCACAGCGCTGTCATCGCCGACAGTTCGCCAGCGCTTAGCTTTCTTGGGTCGTTGACTTCAACCACCAGGTCTTCAATACGCTGCGGGTAGTTGTCCAGCTTGTAGTCCAGCCACGCGCTGTAGGCGGTGTCATCATCCAGGTCAAACGGATTGCCCAGCCGGTATTTTTTGCTGAACTGGCTGGCGGTATGGTTTGAAGTATTCATTATGCGCAGA
>JAJRTD010000032.1 GCA_024278435.1 Gammaproteobacteria bacterium
CCACGCCTGAATGGCTTTTGTGTTCAGGCCGCGTCCTTCGTCGGTAATCAGTGAGCTGCCGATTTTTATTACCCAGCGTTTTGATTCGGCAACAGTTTTACGCGTGGTCATGGGGGTTTATTCTTCCGTTGGCTGATTGTCTGTCTGTGCTGCCTGCGCATCACGTTCCAGTTCGCGGTCTTGTTCAAGTTTTTGCATTATATCGAATACCAGTTTGTCGGTTCCGCTTTTGCTCAGGGCGCTGATGGTATACACCGGGCCCTGCCAGTCCAGCTGCGCAATAATGTCATTTTTGCGCTGTTCCAGTTCTTCTTCGTCCACCAGGTCGGTCTTGTTTAAAACCAGCAAGCGCGGTTTTTCCACCAGTTCGTGGCTGTAGCTGTCCAGTTCCTGGATAATGGTTTTGGCGTCTTGCGCCGGGTCGCTGCCGTCAAACGGTGCAATGTCGATAATGTGCAGCAGCAACCGGGTGCGTGCCAGGTGTTTTAAAAACTGTATGCCCAGGCCGGCGCCTTCCGAGGCGCCCTCAATAATGCCGGGTATGTCGGCAATGACAAAACTCTGGTTGATGCCCACCCGAACCACGCCGAGATTGGGAAACAGCGTGGTAAAAGGATAGTTGGCCACCTTGGGTTTGGCCGATGACACGGAGCGGATAAAGGTGGATTTGCCGGCATTGGGCAGCCCCAGCAGGCCGACATCGGCCAGTACTTTCAGTTCCAGGCGCAGGCTGCGGCGCTCGCCCGGCGATCCCGGGGTGCAGCGCCGCGGTGCCTGGTTGATCGAACTTTTGAAGCGGGTATTGCCCAGGCCGTGAAAGCCGCCCTGGGCGACCTTGATTTTCTGGCCGTTGCGGGTGATGTCGCCAATCAGCTCGTCAATATCGTCATCATAGATCAGGGTGCCGATCGGTACCGGAATATACAGGTCTTCACCGCCCTTGCCGGTCATCTGCCGGCCGGAGCCGCGGATGCCGGACTCAGCGGTATAGGTGCGGATGTGACGAAAGTCGGCCAGGGTGTTGATGTCGTGGTCGCCGACCAGATAGACGCTGCCGCCGTCACCGCCATCGCCGCCATCAGGGCCGCCGTGAGGGATGTATTTTTCCCGACGAAAGCTGACCACGCCGGTTCCACCATCACCGGCAATTACATTTATGGTTGCTTCATCGACAAAACGCATGTTGATACTCTTTTATATAGTGTGGGCAGTTTAACGCATATCAAAAACTGTTTTACCGCAGAGGCGCTGAGACGCAGAGTTAAACAGACGGGGTTGTGTAGCTTTTCTCAGTGTCTCTGCGGCGAACAGTCTTTAAAAACAAAAAAAGCCCCATGCGGGGCTTTTTTTAACCGCATTGGATAATCAGCTGTTTAGCTCGCTGGAGCCACGCTGATAGTTTTGCGGTTTAATGGACCACGGGTTTCAAAAACCACCTGACCGTCTGCTTTTGCAAACAGGGTGTGATCGCGACCCATGCCGACATTGTTGCCCGCATGGAACTTGGTGCCGCGCTGACGTACCAGAATGTTACCGGCAACGACAGCCTGGCCGCCGAATTTTTTTACGCCGAGTCGTTTTGACTGTGACTCGCGTCCGTTTCTGGTACTACCGGCTGCTTTTTTATGTGCCATTGTTCAATACCTCTGAAATAGGTTACGCAGAAATACCGGTCACTTCAATTTCAGTGTAATACTGACGATGACCTGTGCGTTTCTGATGGTGTTTACGACGTCTGAATTTCATGATTTCGACTTTTTTAGCGCGACCATGAGATTTGATTGTGGCTGTGACTTTACCGCCATCAACATACGGCGTACCGATATTGATGTTGTCACCGTCAGCGATCATCAGCACTTTGTCGAGTTCGACAGAAGCACCTTCTTCAGCGTCCAGTTTCTCAACGCGACATACGTCGCCCTGAGCCAGTTTATATTGTTTCCCGCCTGTACTGATTACAGCGTACATGGGTGTTCTCCAAAATTCGTGACAGAAAGGGCGCAAATTATACGTGCTATATAGCAGGCTGACAAGGGAAAATATCGATAAAACATGGATAAAAGCCGGTTTAACGCCTAAATTGGCCGGTGATTTGCTTGACCTGTGGCAGTTGACTACATAGGATTCGCACTCCTGTATATATTGCGGCCTTCCGCTTAGGTGTATTTTGTCTGAAACAGAGCTAAAATCCGATTTAAAACCCGCGTTGAACCCAGCGCAGTCCAGCATGAGTTTTGATGATGTGATGGCGCTGTGCCGGGCCGATATGCAGTCGGTCGACCAGGTTATTCACCAGCGTCTGAGTTCGGATGTGGCGCTGGTGAACCAGTTAAGTCATTATATTGTGAATTCCGGGGGCAAGCGCCTGCGCCCGCTGCTGGCGTTGCTGTCCGCGAAAGCCTTTGCCTACCACGGCGATATGCACTACCTGCTGGCAGCCATTGTCGAGTTTATCCACACCGCCACCCTGCTGCATGATGACGTGGTTGATGAATCCGATCTGCGCCGCGGCAATGAGACCGCCAATGCCCTGTTTGGCAATGCCGCCAGCGTGCTGGTGGGTGATTTTCTGTATTCCCGTGCTTTTGAAATGATGGTCGATGTCAACGATATGCGGGTGATGCAGATCCTGGCCAGCACCACCAATGTGATTGCCGAAGGTGAGGTGATGCAGCTGATGAATGTGCATGACGCCGAAACTACAGAACAAAACTACCTGCAGGTGATCCATTGCAAGACCGCCAAGTTATTTGAGGCGGCGACCCGGCTGGGCGCGGTTTTGTGCAAGCGCAGTGAAAAAGAAGAACTGGCCATGGCGGCCTACGGGCGTTACCTTGGCAGTGCTTTCCAGCTGATCGATGACGTCATGGATTACAGTTCCAGCAGTGAGCAGATGGGCAAGAATGTGGGTGATGACCTGGCGGAAGGTAAGCCGACCCTGCCGTTGATTTATGCCATGCAGCAGGGGACGGCCGAGCAGGCGGCATTGATCCGCTCGGCGATTGAAAAGGGCGGCTACGATATGATCGATGAAGTGCAGGCCATTATCCGGCAAACCGGCGCACTGGAATACACGGTAAAAATGGCACAGCAGCAGGCAGAACTGGCCATTGCCGAGCTTGCGGCTGTTCCTGAATCAGAAAGCCGGATGCTGCTGGAAAACATCGCCCGTTTATCCGTTAATCGCAGCCACTAAGGGCTTGATGATATTTTTCCTGTGAGCAGCCACCGGTGAAAAAGCGTTGCTTTAAACTATTTGCGTGTTTTGTGCTTTTCGCGGATAAATAACCGCTGTTTGCAGGTTTTAAGCCCGAAATCTTGGTAGAATACAGTGTTCTGGCGCTTTAACCATTAACAGGCAGGTTTTTTTGTGACAACAGGTACGCTTTACGTTATTTCAGCTGCATCCGGTGCCGGCAAGACCAGCCTGGTCAATGCCCTGTTGCAGCAGGTCGCGGATATCGAGGTTTCGGTGTCACATACCACGCGTGCGCCACGTGAAGGTGAAGTGGACGGGGTGAACTACCATTTTGTTGATGCCGCTCGCTTTAAAGCCATGGTCGATGCCGGCGAGTTTTTTGAGCATGCCACCGTCTTTGGTAATATGTATGGCACATCACAGAAGCATGTTGAAAGCCGGCTGCAAAGCGGTAACGATGTCATCCTTGAGATTGACTGGCAGGGCGCGCGCCAGATCCGGCACCTGAAAAGTGAATGCCGGACCATTTATATTGCGCCGCCATCGATTGAAGCCCTGCGCCAGCGGCTGACCTCACGTGGTCAGGATGACGAGAGCATTATTAACCGGCGTATGCGTGAAGCGGTCAGTGAGATGTCGCATTACGTTGAATTTGACTATCTGGTCATTAATGACGAATTTGATGAAGCGCTGGACAATTTAGTCGCTATAATAAAGGGCAATCGCATGCTGCTGGAGAAACAGCAGCAGAAACATGAAGCATTACTGAAACAACTTTTAACATTTAACGAATAATCAAAGATTAACCTGGAGAATAAAATATGGCACGTCTAACCGTAGAAGATTGCCTTGATAACGTAGAAAACCGCTTCGAGCTGGTATTGATTGCTGCTCAGCGTGCACGTCAGCTGGCAATGGGAGCCGAGCCACTGGTGCCGGAAGACAATGACAAGCCAACCGTTCTGGCATTACGCGAAATTGCGGAAAACCTGATTAACAAGGAAATCCTGAACGCACCGGAAGAGACCTCGATTGATGATC
>JAJRTD010000313.1 GCA_024278435.1 Gammaproteobacteria bacterium
GCCTGTTCCTGTTCTTCCGCTTCACGGTCGTATTCTTTCTGGATTTTCAGATCGGCAAGCCGGCGCAAGGCTTCCGGCGTCATCTCGGTCTCGGGGGTCTCCTTGAGGAACTTCTCGTAACTCTCCATGGCATTTTCCAGGCTGCCGTCAACCTTCTCTTTTTTTAGCTCAAACTTTACGTCATTCAGGCCGGCCAGTGTCCCCTCGGTATTACTGGTCGCACAGCCTGACAACAGCAGATATGCTGTTACAAAGCCAAGTTGTGTGAGGTTAAAACGACTCATAGTGCTTACTGTCTATCGCTCCAGCAGCTTCTTTTTAAAGGAGGAGTTATTGATCGATGTGTCACTGTCTTCTGTCGCGTCTTCCTCCGGCGAAACCGGCTGCTCTGCTTCCGGCCCGATATCCTCCGGTTGTTTTTCCATCTGTTCCTGCGGCAGCCCGTCCTTCTCGTTTGCCTGTTTCTGCTGGCGCATGATTTCTTCATCAAGCTGGGACTTGGTAGCACGGTCGAAACTTTCAGCAAGCGCGAAACGGGCTTTAATCTGGTAGTCTTCAAGCCGTTTACGACGACGGTCTAGTTCGTTGATCGCCATGGTTTCAAGCATGCGGCCCTGTTTGGCCATAACGCCCTTGAGTCTTCTCTGCATGGCGAACAGGCGTGTTCTTAACTGGCGAATAGGAATGGTATAGCCTTCATAGCTTTGCGTTGCCGCCTGCCGGGTACGGATAAACGAGTTATAGGTTATCTTCAGCTGGCTGATTATTTCATCCAGTGACACCAGGTTGTTATAGGCATCGGTCAGGCGCTGGTCATATTCGCTGCGCACCCGCCATAATAAAACACCGCGCAGGCGTTTTACCCGTTGTACGGTTGCAGCGTCCACGGCCTGCGGGTTTGTTGCAATGATTTCTTGCAGTGCGGTAATCGTATTCAGGGCCTGACGCTCATCCGATGTTGCCAGGTATTCCGGGCGCGGCGATATCAGCATGTTGTTGATCTTTTTAGCCAGGTTGTCTCGCTGCTCAAGGCGCAGTTTCATTCGGGCATCAATCTTTTTGAATTTTTCTTCAACCACCGGTAGCAGCGGTTCCTGATAGGCGCGGCGTATTTCTATCATCTCCTCAAACACCCTCAGGTCATCCAGCCATTTATCAATATGATGACGCAGCTCGGCCAGGTCTTTATAGTTCTTGTACGACTCCTGAAAGTCATGGGAAGCCATTAATTCAAGAATGTAGCGTGTTTCCGGCGAATCGGGCAGTTCACGTAAATTTACCACCCAGTTTTTATCTTTATTTGATTTTTCATTAATCAGGGCGGCAAGGAATTTTCCTTTGCGGATAGACTTGATTGAGCTGTCCAGGCTGTCTATTTCTTCGGCGAAAATATCCATTGCATGGTTGTACAGATTCGCCGCATTACCGTGTGCGCCCAGCTTGCCGTAGGCATAGGGTACTGCCATTAAAGCCTCCTGCACCGAATCATTAGTGGCGGCCCTTTTATGCAGAATACTCAACGGCACCAGTGCACGGTCATAACGTCCTTCGGCAACGGCGACCCAGCCGGCGCCCAGCAGCGCACGGTTGGAGAAAGGCCCGTCCAGACGCACCCGTTCAAAATACTTTTTAGCCTGTTTTGTATTACCCCGGTCAAGATAAAGATAGGCCAGTTTCAGATTGGTTTTGTCCTTCAGTGCCAGCAAGCCGTTGTCATCGGTTTGTAGCCGACCCAGTTCATCAAACACCTGCAGTGCTTCTTTTTCATTGCCACTCTGCAACAGGGCAATACCGAGGTTATATAAAACATAACCTTTTAATTTTTTTTCTTCTTTTAATGTTTTAAGCAGTGTTACCGCGTCACTGAATTTGCCGGCGTCGATACTGGCCAGCGCACGTAAATAGGCAACATCAATCTTGAATGTTTCGGGTTCTTCACCTCGCAGCACATCAAGTGAATACTTTGCTTCGTAACGCGACTTGTCAGGCTCTTCACGAATCAGATCCAGCGCATACAGGGTACTTTGCGGATCATTTTTTTTATAAAACACCCTTGCCAGTTGCAGCGCGGCCTGGTTACGTGTTGCCAGGTCAATGCCCTCACCCAGTACCGCCTGAATGGCTTTACCGGCACGTTGCGTCATCCGGTATTGCAGCTCCATATCGCCGACTGAAAACTCGGCCTGGCCGACATGCATATTAAATGGATCGATCTCTGATTCATCAAGCTCGTAGTATTGCGACAGTTCGATGTCCAGCCTGGCCAGCGCATCAAAAGGCAGGTCCTGATAGGCGTAATAAAGTATTTCACCGAAATACAGATCACGCAGCTCGACATTTTTCAATCCGCTTGATGCATACGCTGATATGCTGCATAAACATGCAGTAAGCAGAATGGTGAAACGAAACAACATATTTACCAGTCTTTAAACGTGATCGTTTGGTCTGATGCGCTACTGCCGGTAATCTGTATCTCAACAAACTTGGGGCCAACCGCTTTGGTTACGGTGTAGTTTTCACTGCGTTGATATTCATTGCCTGATTTCGAGCGCCCGATAAAGCTTGCCACCATATTGTGGTCGCCGGTTTTTATATTACCGGTGTATATTCGCTGCACACCACCGGCTTTTAATGCTTCAAGTTCTTTATAGGTATACAGGTGCTGGGCAACAATCTTGTTATCCATTTTTATCTGCATTGAATCCAGCACGAAACCTTTATCACCTTTCAGCGAGACAAAGACCGAGACCTGGGTATTGGAGGGGAATAATAACTTTTCTTCCAGCCGCGATAGTTCTGAGGTCAGGTCAAGCACATCCTTTTTAATGTCCTGCACCTGTTCATCAAGGCCTTTTACCTGTTCCTTGCTTACCTCTGCCGCAGTAAGCGACACGGAAAACAGGCTCAGCAACAAAAACAGTGGAACAAGAAAACCGGTACGACGGAATTTAATTTGCGGGAAATGGATTGTTGCAAGGTTTCTGACTGATGGATTCAACATAATAGCTGGCCGTTGTTAAACACGGAAATGGGTTACGAGAAGCTGACATAATTATCTGTCTGTATTTCAGCTGATACTCGAATAAGTATATGAAAGAATGGTGAAAAGTCAGTAAAAACGCATTAAAGGAAACTTATAAAAAACATAAACTTATCAGAAAAACATAATACAAACGAAAAGCTGTCATAATTTCAACAACTTATCTATACTTGTCGCCTGATATATACTGATAATCCGCTTCATCCACCTGGAAATACTCACTTATGGCAAAAACAGGCGCTACCGGCATCATCCGTATCATTAATGCAGCGGGTTATTCCTGGCTGGGTTTTAAGGCCGCCTATAAAAATGAGGCTGCTTTTCGCCAGGAACTGTGGCTCAGCATTGTTCTGTTGCCGGTGGCTCTGTATTTCGGAGAAAACTACACTGAGCGGGCAATTCTTATTGCCAGTCTGGTCTTTATACTGCTGGTTGAGATACTTAACTCGGCCATTGAAGCCGTGGTTGACCGTTTTGGTGATGAGATGCACCCGCTGTCCGGGCGGGCCAAGGATATGGGCTCTGCCGCGGTATTTCTGGCCTTTGTGGTTGCCGGGCTGGTGTGGTTTTCGGTGCTTGGCAGGTAAAACTTATTTTTCACCACTAATCAACAAAACTGCCATGTTGATGAATCGGCTGATTATGCGGAACGCCAAAACACAGTAAAAACCGCGTATCCGAACCGGCTCTGATATCAAGCCTGCCGCCATTTTCGATAAAACCGGCCTGCGTGGAGCCGATGGTTTCGCCCTGTACCGTGACCTCACCGCTTAGCACATAGATAAAACCACGCATATCCTGCTCGATATCCACACTATAGCTATGTTCCGCCTGCAATATCACATCCCGGTACATCACTTTGGTATGCAGTTTTAAGGCCGCATTATCTCCGGCGAGCAATCGAACACTGCCGCCGGCAATAGCGATTTGTTCAATTTCAGCACGATCGATTTGCTGATAATCCGGTTCAATCTGCTTTAATTCCTGCGGCAGGTTCACCCACAGCTGTATGCCGCGGGTTTCGCCTTCTTCCGCTGGTATTTCAGAATGGACAATGCCCTTACCGGCGGTAAAGCGCTGTAGCCCGCCGTTAAACACGGTCGAATTATTACCCAGGTTGTCGCTGTGATTGACTGATCCGCTCATAATGTAGCTAATGCCTTCAAACCCACGGTGCGGATGCTCCGGAAA
>JAJRTD010000314.1 GCA_024278435.1 Gammaproteobacteria bacterium
CACCACCGAGACCGGAGGAATAGGGTTCAACAACAGCCAGTACTGCAGTAATCGCAACGGCGGCATCAAAGGCATTGCCGCCCTGTTGCAAGATTTCAATACCGGCACGGGTGGCTGAAGGATGGGCGCTGGCAATGGCGGCTCGGGCAATGGTCGGGGTGGTATTGTGTTCAACAGCACCGGTCTTCCCGGCATCGGTTTGTGAAAAAACCTGGAGCGGAGAAAGAAGAAGAAAAACGCTAAAGCACTGAACAATCTTGTTCATATACCAAATCTTTGCCTAGTTAAGGGAGTCCTGTCGTGCTTTAACTTAACCTTATGCCTATGTATTTACAATAAAAACCTGAGAAAGCCTGGGGAACCCGGGGAAACTCTGAACAAGCGTTATTCAGCGCGCAGCGAAAAATCTAATACTCCGTAAGCAATTGATTGCACAGGGCATAAGACCCTTCGGCTGCGCTCAGGATGACAATTAAGTACTTGTTCAGTGCTTCCCTAGGCTTTACCAGTGAGGATTTTATATTTTTCCATGAGCTCTTCCCGGGTTTCCTCGTGCTCAGGATCCAGCGGAATACAGTCAACCGGACACACTTCAACACACTGTGACGTTTCGTAATGACCGACACATTCGGTACACAGGTTCGGGTCTATCTCGTAAATCTCGTCCCCGGGACTGATCGCCTCATTGGGACATTCCGGTTCACAAACATCACAATTAATACACTCATCTGTAATCATTAACGCCATAACAAACTACTACTCACACTCAAAACTTCTATAAATTATGTGGATATTTTATGCTTTACCGTATTTAAAGCATCCACAATACTTTTATGGACAAATGGTGATACATCACCGCCATGTAAAGCAATCTCTTTCACCAGCGACGCTGAAATAAAACTGGTCTCTTCACTGGGCGTCATAAAGACCGTTTCCACGGTGTGATCCAGATGCCGGTTCATACTGGCAAGCTGCATCTCATACTCAAAGTCGGACACCGCACGCAGACCACGCAAAATGACTTTTGCCTGCCTGGAATGCACAAAATTGACCAGCAGGTCGGAGAAACCACAGACCTCAACATTATCGAAGCGGGATAGTACCTGCTCGGCAAGGGCAACGCGATGATCCAGGTCAAACATGGGCGTTTTGCCCGGGTTGGCGGCAATGGCCACCACCACGCGATCAAACAGACCGGCAGCTCGCTGCACCAGGTCGGAATGGCCATTGGTAATCGGGTCAAAGGTACCCGGGTAAACCGCTATAACTGTCATATCAGCTCCTGTATTAACTATGTGGCCCGGCCACCCGGTTTTCAAATAATTTGTACACTACCTGCCCTGATTTTTTTTCTTTCAAACAGTGCCAGCTGTGCGGCACCGCCACGCTGACATCGCTGGCATGTTCCACGTAAATGCGGGCATCGTCTGCCAGGCAACCGCTTTCAGCCAGCAGCACACAACTCTCGGCCAGCAGCGTCGAGTGAAACGGCGGATCCAGAAAAACGATATCAAAATATTTTTTCAGGCTTTCATTGTGGCCGGCTGATTTTAACCACTGCAGGGTATCACCATGATGTATCTGCGCGCTCTGCGTATCCAGCGTGGCCGCATTCTGTTTCAGCCTGTCCACTGTCTTTGCGGCCTGCTCAACAAACACAACTTCAGATGCGCCGCGTGACAATGCCTCAAAACCCAGTACTCCGCTGCCGGCAAATGCATCCAGGCAGCGGCTTCGCGGTACATAAAACTGCAGCCAGTTAAACACCGTTTCACGGATGCGGTCGGTTGTCGGACGCAGTCCCTGTGCATCATCAAAACTTATTTTCCGGCCACGCCATTTGCCGCCGATAATCCGGCATGAGCCACGCTTGCTATGCGTAACCAATAACCCGCCCTTTTACTGACGCTTCAGCCTTTGATTCTTCATTCTTCATCTTGCTGCTTTCCGACAACAACCGTGATCATTTTATCCGGCTGTACACGACGCTGCAGGGCTTCATTGATTTTGTCGACATCAACCGCTTTTACATTATCAATAAACTTGTCCAGATAATCTATCGGCAGGTCATAGAAGCCGATCATGGCAATGTATTCAAGCAGCTTGCCGTTGCTGTCGATATTCAGCGGAAAACCGCCGGTAATGTTACTCAGGCTGGCTTCCAGTTCATCCTCACCCGGGCCCTCTTCCACATAACGCTTCAGCTCCTGCTGCAACAATGACAGCGCCTGCGCCGTCTGCGAGGTTTTGGTCTGCATCCCCATGGTAAACGGCCCCAGCTCGCGCAGCGGTGAAAAATAACTGTAAACGCTGTAAGCCAGACCGTGTTCTTCGCGAATCACCTGCACCAGGCGGGAGGCAAATCCACTACCGCCAAAAGGATGGTTGGCAACATACAGGGTAAAGTAATCGGCATCCCCGCGTTTTATGCCCGGCTGACCGACAAAAATATGAGTTTGCGCCGAGGGGTAGTCAATGACGATTTTTTTCGCTTCGGTTAACGGTTTGACCGCCGGCAAAGGTGGCGCCCTGTGGCCAGCCGGCAGTCCGGAAAGCAGGGTTTTAACAATTTCCTCGGCCTGCCAGCGCTCCACATTACCGACGATGGAAACGGTTGCATTGGCAGCCACATAATACTGACGGTAGAAAGCCGTCACATCATCACGGCTTATTTTCTGCAGGCTGTCTCTGGTGCCTGATACCGGCGAGGCATAGGGATGATCGCCATAGAGGGCTTTATAAAAAGCCTCGCTGGCAATGGCTGAGGGTGACTGCTGACGAGCTTTTACCGACACTTTCATGCGGTTCAGTTCCCGCTGAAAGGCATCCTGCGGAAAATCGGGCTGAGTCAATACCTGCTTCAGGGTTTCTATCGCCGGCGTCAGATAA
>JAJRTD010000315.1 GCA_024278435.1 Gammaproteobacteria bacterium
GCTTGATTTAACAAAGATTTACATCTATGAAACAGTAATAAACGGTCGTGCCTGGTATAGCGTTTTATATAACGATTTTGCTACGCAGGATAAGGCTATCAGAATGCTTGATCAACTGCCTGCTTCACTCAAGGCCAGTGACCCGTATTTGCGCCGCATCAGCGCACTGAAAAAAGATAGCGCACGCAATATTTAGCAACGAAACATTTTCGTGATGCAGTTGTTTAATCAACTGGTTTACCAATGATAATAAAAGATATAAAAAATAGAATTCTACAAAGCGGCAGCATAACGGCGCTAGCCCTGCTGGTGGTCGCCTGCGGGGCAACAAACCCGCCGCTGCCTTCCGAGGGGCACATTAAGTCAGACACCGTGGATAAAAGTGATATTCCTCAACCGGTAACACAGATACCGGCATTGCCGCGGCCCGGCAAGCGGGAAAAACTTGAAACCTATACGGTTGTCGTTAACCAGGTACCGATTCGTGAGCTGCTGTTTTCCATGGCCAGGGACGCGGACCTGAACCTTGATATTGATGAGGATATATCAGGGAAAATCACCATGAATGCGATAGACCAGACACTGCCGAAAATTCTGGATCGCATTGAATCGCAGACAAACATTATTTATGTTCTTGATGGCGATACCTTAAAAGTAAAAGCCGACAAGCCCTACCTCCATGCCTACAATGTCAGCTACCTGAATATTGAGCGCTCCAGTGAAGGAACCGTTAGTGTTTCGACCGAGATCGGGGCAACCGGTACCGGTATCCGCAACAGTGGAAGCGGTGGCGGGGGCAGCGGCGGCGGTAGAAGTGGCAGCAGCCGTGGCAGCAAGAACAAGGCTGATTCCGAAATAAAAAACAAAAGCACCAATAACTTCTGGCGCACCCTGACCAAAAATATCGGCGGCATCATGGGCGAGGAAATAACATCCAGCTCGGGTACGGATTTAGTGACCGGTGATAATATTATCGTTAACCGTGAAAGCGGTATTATTGCTGTGCGGGCAACAGCACGGCAGCACCAGCAAATTAAACAGTTCATTGACCAGGTAGTTGGCAATGTACAACGCCAGGTATTGATTGAAGCAACCATCGCCGAAGTGCGTTTAAGTGACAGCTACCAGGCCGGTATCGACTGGTCAATTATCAGTGAGAGCACCGGCGGTGTGTTGAAGAAGGGCGGCGTGCAGGATGTTATTGGCGGCAGCCTGGGGGCGTCACCGTTTTTTCAGTTAGCGACCAGCGGAACGGTCAATGGCAACCCGTTAAACATTACCCTGAAGGCGCTTGAGACCTTTGGCGACGTCAAGGTATTGTCCAGTCCGAAAGTAATGGCACTGAACAACCAGACAGCGATATTAAAAGTTGTTGATAACGAAGTGTATTTTACCACCGATGTAGAAGTAAACTCCGGGTCGGTAAACCAGAATTCAACAGTGGTGGTTGATACTACGGTAAACACCATTCCCATTGGTATCGTAATGGCGGTGACTCCTTATATTAACGGTGAAAAAGAAGTTTCCCTGAATGTGCGCCCGACCATTTCACGTATTATCCGCTATGTGAAAGATCCGAACCCGCTGCTTGCAGATAACGATGTGGAAAGCCAGATTCCCGTGGTTCAGGTGCGCGAGATCGAAACCATGCTGAAAATCAACAACAGGGAAACGGCGGTTATTGGTGGCCTGATGCAGGACCAGATCAATAAAGAAAACCGTGGTGTGCCTATCTTATCCAGCATTCCATTGCTGGGAGCCCTGTTTTCCTATACTGAAGAAGAATACGTTAAATCCGAGTTGGTCATATTTATCCGTCCGGTGGTGATGTAGCATGCCAGCCTGGATGGCGACCTGTCCGACTATAAAAAATATTTACTGGAAGACCTTCAGCAGGATACATCGAAGAAACTCTCAGATCAGTAGGGCATACAGGTAGCGACCATGAGTTTATTATTAGATGCCCTGAAAAAAGCTGCAGATGACAAGCAAAAAGCATCGCAGGGTGATTCAGTAAAAGATGAAAAAGCTGAATCAACCGGCGTTGATACGCTGCAGCCACTGGCCGGTGAAGCGGCCGGGCCGGACGCAGACGACAGTAAAGTCCAGCCCGAAACTGTAGGCAGTAATGAGGAAGAGTTAACCCTGGACCTGGATGACTCCTACCTGAACAAAAATGATTCACCTGACCCGGTAAACGAATCCTACGTTGCAGCGCCGGAGTCGGCCAACCAGCCGCCTGAGTCCGGGCATGAAACCAATGCTGAACAGAAAAACCAGGGCCGTCGCAACGCGGAGCCTGCGCAGTCATTTACCGTGTCTGATGAAGCGCTGTCAATGCTGATCAGTAAAACCAATCATGATGTGAAAAAGAACAAACGGCTTGTTGCTATCAGTATCCTGATTACAGCGCTGCTAGTTGTTATTGCGGGTGGTCTTTATTATTACCAGGAAACGCAGGAAGAGATTGCCATGCTGGAGCGCAAGCACAGCATTGCCATGCAGTCGATGAAAGCGAAAACCCGTACTGACGAAGGCGGGCAGAACAGAGAAATCGTTCGCAAGCTGGTAGCTGAAGGCGATATAGACGATAAAGTTAAGTACGCAAAAAAACACATTGCAAAGAAGAGACAGGTTAAACAGCAGCGTCAGGCGGCCACGGTGACGAACAAGCCGGCCGCCGTTAACACGGGAAACGCGCTGTCTATCCGGAAAACCAACAAAACCGACCCGGTTGGCGACAAGCTTGAAGACGCATGGCTGGCCTATGAAAGCGGAAACTATGGCAAGGCAAAAACACTGTATCGCGAGGTTTTATCTCTGGAAGATAAAAACAGGGATGCAATGCTCGGGCTGGGAGCTATCGCGGTTGTTGAAAAAGACAGCGTGCGGGCGCGTAATATTTACCTGGCTTTGCTGGAGCTGGATCCCCGTGATCCGATTGCCAGTGCGGCACTGGCAAGTTTGCATAGTGATGAATCCTCACTGCAATCAAGCGAGAATTATCTGCTGTCCATGTTGCAGAAAAATCCGGGGGCGGCGCATTTGAATTTCGCCCTGGGTAATGTTTACGCACAACAGAATAAATGGAGTGCGGCACAACAGGCCTATTTCAAGGCATGGCAAAGTGACAGCGAAAACGCAGATTATATTTTTAACCTGGCAGTGAGCATGGACCAGCTGGGAAAAAACAAACAGGCTGTTGATCTGTATAAAGACAGCCTGCTTAAATCAGAAAACAAGCAAGTCAGTTTTTCACGTGCAGACGTAACAAAACGTATTCAGGACCTGTCCGGGATGTGAGCTGATGAATGCCGAAACCTTAGTCAATGTGAAAGAAAAACTCGGACAGCAGTTGCTGGAGAAGGGGCTGATCTCGATCGACCAGCTTGAAATTGCATTAACTGAGCAGAAGAAAAA
>JAJRTD010000316.1 GCA_024278435.1 Gammaproteobacteria bacterium
GGTGTTTACCGCCTGCGTGTACAGTATATACAGAATTTTGTACTGGCAAGAAACCGGTCACTAAAACTGTTCGCAAAACACCAGTGGCAGGAAGACGATTTCGAATATTCGGATATTAACCTGGCTTATCAGCATTATTTTTAAAAACGTTATATGTTGTAAGTTTCAGGTTAAAAGTTACAACCCAAAAGCTTTTTTTCCGCAAAGGACGCGAAATACGCAAAGTTAAAAAACGGAAGATGCTGTCATCCTGACGTAAGGAAGGATCTTGTATCGCGTCACTTATATGCACCGCCATAGATCCTTCCACTACGCTACGCTTCGGTCAGGATGACACCTTTTAAGAAGCTTTAACTTTGCGTATTACGCGTTATTCGCGGATCAAGGCTTTTAAATCATCCCCTGGAACGCCAGAAACGGTACCACATTACCTGCCGTAATCGCCTTGTTCATCTGCACTTCCACCAACCCGTCTGCCCAGCTGGCCGAACTTAAAACACCGGAACCCTGGTGCGGATAAAGTTGTGCGGCAACCCGGCCGTCTTTTTCCACCAGCTGTACCCGTAAGTATTCCTGGCGCTTGACCGCTGGCCAGTCAAAATCAGCCATCACGGAAACACGTTTAGCCAGCACGTCATCACAGCCCTGCATCTTCAGGATCAACGAGCGGGCAAATAACAGGAAGGTGACAAAAACAGAAACCGGATTGCCCGGCAGCCCCATAAACAGTGCGCCGTCGACTTTACCAAAAGCCACCGGTTTGCCCGGTTTCATGGCAATGCGCCACATGGAAAGCTCACCCAGCTGCTGCAGTGCAATACGCACGTAATCTTCCTCGCCAACAGAAACCCCGCCGGAAGTAATCACCAGGTCAGCAGCAGCGGCCGCCTCTTTTAAAACCTTGACGGTATCCTCAAGCGTATCTGGCACAATACCCAGGTCGACAATCTCGCAGTTCATCGATTGCAACAGTCCACGCAGGGTGTAGCGATTGGAGTTATAAATCTGGCCAGCCTTCAGTGGCTGGCCAGGGGCGATAATTTCATCACCGGTAAAAAAGGTGGCCACTTTCAATTTTCTTTTGACTTTAAATTCGGCAAGACCGACAGAAGCCAGTAAACCCAGCTCCTGCGCCCGCAGTTTTTTGCCGGCCGTTAAAACCACGCTGCCGTTTTTGATGTCCTCACCGGCACGGCGCACATTGCTGCCCGCCTTAACCACCGTGTTAACCGTAACGGTATCGCCCTGTGCTTCACACATTTCCTGCATGACCACGGCATCCGCACCTTCAGGCACCGGCGCCCCGGTAAAAATCCGCGCTGCGGTTGCCGGCTGTAATGTTTCACCAACCGTTCCGGCTGGAATACGCTGACTGACCGGTAACACAGCGCCCGGAACCTGACAGTCTTCACTGCGCACCGCGTAGCCGTCCATGGCACTGTTATCATAACCCGGGACATCAATGGTCGAAGACAGGTCTTCCGCCAGCACCCGGTTTAAAGCATCGAGAATATCAATACTCTCATATTGCTCAATCACCGGCGCTGCATCAAGAATTTTTTCGATAGCCTGCTCTACTGACATTAGACCTGGAGTGGCACAGCAATCAGCACCTGAAACGTTTATTGATTTACTCATAATCTTTTACTTTGTTGAGAGATTGATGTCTGAAGATACCTCTGCCGGCAACGCAAAAAACGCTTATACCGGCCTACCTGGCTTTGTATTTTTCATGCGCAGGGTGGGCACTGTCCACCATTCTTCACATTGTTGCATTACACGAACCGGCGGGCAATACCCGCCCTGCAAAACAGAGAACCGTCAAGAACGGTTCCAGTGCATTACTGCTGGAATTACTTTTCCAGCAGTCTGGGCATCAACGCCACAATATTACACGGCCGGGTATTACAGTCCAGCTGCGGCGCAATCACCTTGTCCCAGCCGGTACGGCAGGCACCGGTGGAACCGGGCAGGCAGAAAATAAAGGTACCGTTCGCCACGCCTCCGATACAGCGGGAGGCAATCGTCGAAGTGCCGATTTCCTCATAGGAAACCAGGCGGAACAACTCGCCCACTCCCTCGATTTCCTTATCCAGAAGCGGCTTAACCGCTTCCGGTGTAATATCACGGCCGGTCAGGCCGGTGCCGCCGGTGCTGATCACCACGTCGACATTCTCATCAGCAATCCAGCCGGACAGCAGAGCGCGGATTTTGTATTTATCATCCGGGGTAATAACCTTTTCCACCAGGGTATGACCGGCAGCCGTCAGACGTTCCACCAGCGCATCACCGGAAGTATCATCTGCTTCGGTGCGGCTGTCGGACACGGTTAATATGGCAATACGTATTGGCACTATGGTTTTGTCTGTCATCTTGTTTTCCCGTTATCATTTATCTATTGGCCCTGCCTGTTTTCCGGGCTGAGGTATAAGTGGCAATATTAAACTAACCACGACACCCCGGGTATCTTCACGATTGGCTATTTTCAACTCACCCTGGTGAAAACGGGCAATGCGATGCGCCACGTACAGACCGATACCCAGGTGCGGCTGCCCGGTTTTTTCAGCACGTTGCGAAACCATACCCTGAAACAGGATATCCAGCTGCGCCTGCGGAATATCCGCACCCTCGTTTTTTATATGAATATGCACAAAACC
>JAJRTD010000317.1 GCA_024278435.1 Gammaproteobacteria bacterium
ATTCGTGGCCGGCTCAATACTTCGTCGGCATCGTAAAGCACGTGAGATTCGTAAAAACGGAAACCATAATTCAACAATGCCTGGCTGACATTAGCGCGAGCTTTTTTACTGTCGGTGCCCAGCACCACGGAGATGATTCGCATATCACCGCGCAAGGCCGAAGAAACCAGGCAATAGCCCGCTGATTCGGTGTGACCGGTTTTGATGCCGTCGACCGTTTCGTCACGCCACAGCAGTTTATTGCGGTTGTACTGCTTTATGTTGTTATAGCTGTATTCTTTTTCTGCATACCAGGCGTAGTGCTCCGGAAATTCGCGAATAATTGCCGCAGCCAGGGTAGCGATATCCCGCGCTGTGGTTAAATGCTTTTTATCCGGCCAGCCGGTGCAGTTCATAAAATGCGTATTGCTCATACCCAGTTCTTTGGCATACTGGTTCATCAATTGCACAAAGGCTTCTTCAGTGCCGGCAATATGCTCAGCCAGGGCAACGCTGGCATCATTACCGGACTGGATAATCAGGCCTTTTAATAAATCATGCACCGTCACTTTTGAGTTAACTTCAAGATACATTCTTGAGCCACCCATACGCCAGGCTTTTTCACTGATATCAACCATTTCGTCCATTGACAGGCGATCGGCTTCCAGCTCCTTGTAGACAACATAAGCCGTCATCATCTTGGTAATACTGGCCGGCTCGATTTTTTCATCGGCGTTTTTCTCGGCAAGCACCTTGCCACTGGCAAAATCAATAACAAAATAGTTTTTTGCCGCTACATCGGGTGGCGCCGGTATCGGCATGGCCGCTAACACAAAACTGAAATGCATTAATGCAACAAGACCAAGCACTAAAGTAAAAATATTTTTTAACGAAAACATCTTTGAATTCACAATCTACTCACTTTTTAACAATTGGTTTACTTTATGATTTGTTATTTTTTATATCATTTCATTTTAAGGAACCTCTGAACAAGTCTGAACTCAAGATGCATATTCACGACTTATTCAGAGGTTCTTTAATAACGTTCAGCAACCTTCTGACTGGCTGGGCCGGTCAGAAGGTTGCTCATAACACCATTAATTATTTCTTACAATTTTTAAATTCTGATGCTTGTTCTGCTTAAGCTGCACCAGCACCTGCCTGGCAACCGCCTCTGATGGCAGCGGCCCGATCCTTACCCGGTATACCGCTTTACCTTTCTTGCTTTCAATATGCAGCCGGACATCGCGAAAACCTTCACCCTGCAATCGCCCCAGATGCTGCAGGGCATTTTCCTCGGTGGAAAACGCCGCAACCTGAACATAAAGCTTATCACCTTCTGTCACCGGAGACTCTACCATTGCATTACTGCGCTGGCGGTTGATATCCTGCTGCGAACTTACCACGCGAATCGATACATTCGCCGTACCGGTTTGAGACACGCCCAGTTTTGTCGCCGCCGCATAGGACAGGTCGATAATCCGGCCTTCATGAAAAGGGCCGCGATCATTCACCTTAACAATCGCCTTGCGCCCGTTATCCAGGTTCGTCACTTCCACGAACACCGGGATTGGCAGGGTTTTATGCGCCGCCGTCATGGCGTACATATTATATTCTTCGCCACTTGAAGTACGCCGGCCGTGAAACTTGTTGCCATACCAGGAGGCGATACCTTTCTGCCTGAAACCTTCTGCCGAAGACATTACATGGTAGGTCTTGCCCATTACTTCGTAACTGTCAGGATTACCGTAGCGGCTCTGTTCGACCGAAACCGGAACTGCGTCAGGAATCTCATGCCACTGCCGGGTGTAGTTTTCCGGCGCACTGTCTTTTATTTCACCGCATGATGCCAGCAGCAGCGATAAAACAAACAGAACGAAAGCGCCTCGCCGTTTTTGCATAAAAACGGACAGTAACGGTTGCCCTGCTGTCTGGTAATAAACCGGCATCAGTCTTCCAGCTTCTGGCTTAGCTGGAACACTGCCATGGCATATAACGCACTGTGGTTATAACGTGTTATTACGTAAAAATTATGCAGGCCGATCCAGTACTCGTCGCCTTTTTTACCTTTAAATTTCAACAGCGTTGCCTTCTGTGTTTCATCCAGGTCCTGGTATATTTCCACGCCTTTCTTCTTAAGGTGGGCAATCGAAGCATAGGGTTTCAAGCGGTTTTTATCCTTGACTATCGACGGGTCCTTTACATTGACCGGGTAGGCGATGCTGGCACCGGCTTTCCAGCCATGTTCAGCAAAATAGTTGGCCACACTGCCGATCACGTCCGCTATGCTGTGCCACAGGTCACGTTTACCATCGCCGTCAAAATCGACTGCGTAACGCCGGTAACTGCTGGAAATAAACTGCGGCATTCCCATCGCCCCGGCATAGGAGCCGGTCATTTCATCTATATCAATATGTTCTTCCTTGGACAGCAGCAAAAACTGTTTTAATTCACTTTTAAAAAACTTGCTGCGCGGTGGATAATCAAAACCCAGCGTTGTTAACGAATCAAAAATCATGTATTTACCGGTATGTTTACCATAATAGGTTTCCACCCCGATAATGGCGGCAATAATTTCAACCGGTACACCATATTCTTTCTCTGCCCGTTGCAACGTCTGCCTGTGTTCCC
Organism: Gammaproteobacteria bacterium; assembly: GCA_024278435.1. GTDB lineage: Bacteria > Pseudomonadota > Gammaproteobacteria > SZUA-229 > SZUA-229. The sequence goes on from JAJRTD010000317.1 coordinate 2,611, forward strand.
TGATAAAGGCCCTGCCTTTTTCCGCCCGCTTCTTCGTAACAAAGATCGGACGATACTGTTTCCAGGTCAGTTCTTTCTCTGCCGGCTTGGCGATGGACTCAAGCACATTATCCAGTCGTTTTGCACTGGCAAAACGCTTTACCAGGTAATCACGGTCAAAACCGTGTTTATTCACCATCTCGTCAATAAACTGTTGGACATCTTCACGCTGCGCATAGTTCTGCTGGGCACAGGCATCAACGGCAAACAATGACACAGAAAAAAGCAAAACCGCCGGTAAAACCTGCTGCCACATATTCAATTTTTTCATACTATTCCTTCTACAACTTTTTAAGCAATTGATAAATAAGTAAACTATTTTGCCGGGCTATTTGGCAATCAGCCGGCGATGAGTGCTGACGGACATTAACATGCCAAATCCGGCCATCAGGGTTACCATTGATGTTCCGCCGTAACTCACCAGCGGTAAAGGCACTCCCACCACCGGCAGAATACCTGAAACCATACCAACATTAACAAACAAATAAACAAAAAACGTTAAACTCAGGCTGCCGGCCAGCAGGCGTCCGAAACTGTCCTGCGCGGTGGCCGCAATATACAGGCCCCGAATAATAATAAACGCGTATAAAGACAATAATACAATTGCGCCCATAAGGCCAAATTCTTCGGCAAACACGGCATAGATAAAGTCCGTGGTACGCTCCGGCAGAAAGTCCAGCTGTGACTGGGTACCATTCAACCAGCCCTTGCCGTAAATGCCGCCGGAACCGATGGCAATCATTGACTGGATAATATGGTAGCCCGACCCCAGGGGGTCACTCTCCGGGTCCAGCAGGGTCAACACACGCTGTTTCTGGTAATCATGCATAAACTGCCACAACACGGGAATCAGCGCCAGCATAGTAAAAATGGCGCCGAACAGGTAGCGCCAGCGCAGCCCGCCAAGGAACACCACGAAAAAGCCGGCAGCAGCAACCAGTAATGCCGTACCCAGGTCCGGCTGCCTGGCGATCAGCATGGTTGGCAATGCCACCAGTACCAGGGAAATACTCAGGGCGGACAGTTTTGGCGGGGCGGGCTTCTCGCACAGGTACCAGGCCAGCATTAACGGCGTGACCAGTTTCATCATTTCCGAGGGCTGGAAACGAATCACATAGAGATTCAACCAGCGCTGCGCCCCCTTGCCAACATCACCGGCCAGCAATACCAGCACCAGCAGGACAATACCCAGGGCAAAAAACCAGGGCGCCCACAGGTAAAGCTGGTGCTGCGGAATCTGTGCCACAATAAACATCACCGCAAAAGCAATTGACAGCCGGATCACCTGGCGCTGGATGATCTCCATGGAGCCATCAGAGGCACTGTACAGGATACCCAGCCCTGCCGCCATCAATAACAGCAGGGCCGCCAGCAATACCGGATCAATATGCAGAAACTGGAGAAAACGCGCGGTTTTGCTCTGATAGTCCGCATCAAAAAACTGGGCACTACTCATGACCATATTTTTCCATATATCGTTTAATCAGTTTTTTTGCAATCGGTGCCATGGCACTGCCGTGCTCACCGTTTTCAGCCACCACGGTCACCGACAGCACTGGATCTTTGACCGGCCCGAAACCGATAAACAGGCCGTGGTCACGAAGCTTTCTGGCCACGGTTTCAGCATCATATTCTTCATCCTGGGCGATGCCAAACACCTGCGCGGTACCGGTTTTACCGGCCATTTTAAATTTCATGCCCCAGCCGGTGGCACGCGCGGTACCCCAGGTGCCATGCACCACTTTTTCCATGGATTTAAACAGCAGATCCCAGTGACTGTCCCGGCGTAATTTAATCATGTGTCTGGATGGCTCACGTTTTTTCACTGTATCATTTTCAGACAGGTGCACTTCTTTCAGCAACCGCGGCACGATTTTCTCGCCGCGCCCGGCCAGTGTCGCTGTTGCCACCGCCAGCTGTATCGGCGTGGTCAGCATATAACCCTGACCAATACCGGCAATCAAGGTTTCACCCGGATACCATATTTTTCCACGTGAGCGTTTTTTCCACTCGGTTGAAGGCAATAAACCGCGGCGCTCGCCTAATATGTCAATGCCGGTTTTTTCACCAAAACCGAACTGCGCCAGAAAATCATGCATGCTGTTTATGCCCATGCGGTAGGCCAGCTCATAAAAATAAACGTCACATGACTGTTCCATGGCCTTGGTGAAATCAACCATGCCATGCCCCTGTTTCTTCCAGTCGCGGTATTTTCGCCGGGTATCATCCCCCGGTAGAAGATAGTGTCCACGACACATAATCGACTCTTTCGGACCAAAGCGGCGCTGCTCAATGCCGGCCAGTCCGATAAACGGCTTAAAGGTGGAACCCGGCGGGTACTGGCCGAATATCGTTCTGTTAAACAAGGGTTTATCCACACCATGCTGCAGTTCATTGTATTTTTTATGGCTGATACCATGGACAAAAAGATTGGGATCAAACCCCGGTTTACTGACAAAAACCACTACCGCGCCATTATGCGGCTCAATCGCGATAACCGCACCGGCCAGATCACCCAGGGCATCTTCTGCCATGTGCTGCAGCTCCATATCAAGGTTTAACACCAGATCATTTCCCGCCACCGGCGGTACTTTTTCGATAACACGCAGTATCCGACCCTGGGCATTCACTTCGACCTTCTGCCGCCCCACCTTGCCATGCAATTCGGATTCATAGTATTTTTCCAGTCCGGTTTTACCGATATGTGTTGTTCCGCGGTAATTACCGACATCGATAATACCCATATCCCGCTGATTAATGCGTCCCACATAACCCACCACATGCGAGGTTGCCTCTCCCTGTGGGTAATACCGGCTCAGGCGGGCGCTGATATCCATGCCGGGAAAACGATGGCGGTTAACCGCCAGCCGGGCGACTTCCTCTTCATTTAACCGGGTGCGCAGTGAAATGCGCTGAAATGAGCGCCGCACGCGCATCTCGTCCTTAAAACGCTTGATATCGTTTTCCGACAGGGTCACAATTTTGCCCAGCCCGGCCAGCATGGCATCCATATCTGCAACCTGCTCCGGGATAATTTCCAGGTGAAAGGTCGGCTTGTTTTCCGCCAGGATCACCCCGTTGCGGTCATAAATCAGCCCCCGTGTGGGCGGGACTTCCATCAGGCGGATGCGGTTGTTTTCCGATAAATCAGCAAAATGGTCATAATCCACAATCTGCAGCCACGCCAGCCGGAACAACAGCCCGCCCAGCAACAGTATGCAAATGATGGCTGCTACAATGGCGCGAAACTTGAATATGCTCGCTTCATAGGAATGATCAGAAACATGTGACCGGTATGGCATAGAATAAAATACGACTCAGCTAAGCGATTTATTATTGTTTTTAGACTTATTTAAAGCAGCGATCGCAAAAAAAGACAAAATAACAGAAATATGTACGCAATTATATAGTGTTTACGCCGTTTCAGGCTCGACAATTTCTCAACAATCGATAGAATCCCTGTAGATATATAAAAGGGATAACCTGTAATTAATTAGCAATTGCTTACGGGTTGATAAAAACAGCGATAAATCACTGAAAAACAAAAAGATATACAGTGATGGGATATGACTATGAAATTAATCCTGATTGGGGCACCTGGTTCAGGCAAAGGCACACAGGCAAAGTACTTAACTGAAAAATACCATATTCCCCAGATTTCGACGGGAGATCTGCTGCGCGCGGCCGTTGCCGCACAAACACCGCTGGGCCGCCAGGCCAAGGCCATTATGGATGCCGGCCAGCTGGTACCGAATGACATCGTCATCGGCATGATCCGCGAACGCATTATCCGCCCCGATGCCGACCAGGGCTTTATCCTCGACGGCTTCCCGCGCAATATCGCCCAGGCAGAGGCCCTGGACCAGATCCTGGACAAGCTGGGACGCCCTATCGACGCGGTTTTACAGTTTGACGTTGATGCAGAAATGCTGATGCAGCGCATGATCGGTCGCCTCACCTGCATTTCCTGCGGCGCCCTGTTCAATTTGTTTACCCAGCCACCAGCCATTGACGATAAATGTGATGAATGCGGCGGCACCCTGCACAGCCGCAGTGACGACAATGAAGAAACCATTGAACGCCGGTTGCATATCTTTGAATCACTGACCCAGCCATTAAGCGACTATTACAAACAAAAGGGGATTCTGCACATCGTTGAAGCCCACGGCGACGTGACCGAAGTCACCAAACGGGTAAAATCAGCCCTGCGTGGCCTGCGCCCGAAACGCACACCGGTCAAACCGATGCTGGCGGCGGTCGCCAGCCCGAAGAAGAATGCAAAACCGGCCGTTACCCATACCCGGGTCACCGCACCGGAACCAAAAATACGCCCGCGGAAAAAAATCAAGACCCTGAGCGGCAATACCACCGTTAAAAAGCTGGAAATCAAAAAGGAACTGCCCGAAGTTATCAGTAAAAAAACCATAAAGGCAGCAGCCAGGAAAAAAGCCGAAGCGCTCAAAGCCGCGGCAGAAGCGGAATTATCGGATGTCGCACTGGATGAACAGCTCAAGGCGCTGGAAGCCGAACTCAAACAGACCAAAGCGCAGTTAAAAGCCGTCTCCGATGCCGAAAAAGCACTGATCAAAGCCGATAAGGAAAAAGACGCCGCGCTGAAAAAGGCCCTGAAAGCCGAGACAGCCAGGCTTAAAAAAGGGAAAAAGGCACCGGCTAGCTAGAGCTCAATGTATAAAATCGGCCGGCGGGAAAGAAACAAAAGCCTGTTTATTCGCGGATCAATCTGTTTTTTCCTGTAACTCACCTCACACCCCCGAACCGCTACAATTTACCCAAAAAAAAGCCCGCTAAAAAGCGGGCTTTTTTAAGCATATACCGGTTGAACTCAGGACTGCTGCTGTTTTGCCTCAGCCTGTTGTTCGGCCACTTCCTTGCGCACCTGGTCCATATCCAGCTCCTTCACTTTACCAAGAACCTCTTCCAGAGCGCTTTCCGGCAGCATACCTGCCTGGGAGAAGATCGCAATCTGATCACGGAAGATCATCAGCGTTGGAATGGAGCGAATCTGGAAACTGGCCGCCAGTTCCTGTTCATCCTCGGTATTAACCTTGGCAAACACAACATCATCATGCTTTTCTGAAGCCGACTCATAGATCGGGGCAAAGGACTTGCAGGGACCGCACCAGGGTGCCCAGAAATCAATAATGACGATAGCATTATTGGCGATGGTGTCCTGCAAGTTGTCTTTTGTTATTTCTACTGTAGCCATGATAAGCGTAACCTTTGCCCTGTCGGGTCTCTAATAAAAAATACTATTTTACCCTATTCCATGAAGGATGTGCCTGCAATATCAGCAGGGGCTTATTCACCGGCCACCAGGCTTTTACCGGAGGTTGCCGGTAACCGTGGCATGGTGATTTCAGGATAAGGTCCGGTCAAGGCACCCAGAAAAGCCACGATATCCGCGACCTCCTTGTCCGACAGATCCTTATTCAACTGCACTTTGGCCATTAACCGAACCGCTTCGGATAAATCATTTACTGAACCATTATGGAAATACGGTGCAGTATCGGTGATATTACGTAAGGTCGGTACCCGGAACATGTGTGCATCGGCTGCCTTGCCGGTGGCTGCTTCACGGCCCTTGTCGGCCATCAGATTATATTGCTTGCTGTATTTATTGTCGGTAAAAGTCGGAAATTTGGCATAAAACCCCTTACCAAACGGCATTTTCGGACCGTTAAAGGCAGCACCGGAATGACAGGAAGTACAACCTGCCTGGGCAAAGGTCTCCATGCCGCGAATCTGCTGCGCGTTCATTGCTTTTTTATCACCTTTTACGTAGCGGTCATAGGCACTGTTCGGGGTAATCAGGGTACGCTCAAATGCCGCAATGGCTTTTGCCAGGTTATCAATGGTCATTGAATCACTGCCAAAGGCTTTTTCAAAGTACGGCTTATAACCGGGAATGGCTTTGATTTTTGCCATGGTATGATCGTGATCCGGCTCACCCATTTCTACCGGGTTGGTGATTGGGCCCTTGGCCTGGTCTTCCAGCAGGTCGACCCGGCCGTCCCAGAACTGTACGGAATAAAAGGCTGAATTCCATACGGTTGGCGCACTGCGGCCACCGGTTTTACCATGCACACCCATTGAAACCGGGCGACTGTCATCGCCACCTTCCATGATATTGTGGCAGGAGTTACATGACACTGTACCGGTAGAGGAAATACGCGGGTCCATATAAAGCATCTTGCCCAGCTCCACCTTGGCAGCCGTGGTTGGATTATCCTTCGGCGCCGGTGCCACCTCTGGCAGTGCTTCCCAGTTGGCAAAAGCCGGCAGGCTGGCGGCAGATATACCGGCAGCAAATGTAACTGACACGATTGAACGTATGATATTTTTATGATTCATCAAACTATTCCTCTAACTTAACAATTTTTTCGAATATGGCTCAAAGACCGGGTTTTCTTAGATCGGTTCTAATAATAGCACCGGCAAGCAATATAAGCAACACCTGATATGCCGTTTTGGCAGTTTTATATTATGGTATACCGCTACCCGGTTATCATCAGAAACTCACCTGAAACAGTACTTCCGGGTAAGTGCTGGAGCAATCAACCAGTGCAGAGCAATCCTGATACTGTTCGTAAACAATACCACC
>JAJRTD010000318.1 GCA_024278435.1 Gammaproteobacteria bacterium
TGCAACTCGCCACCATAACCCTGCCCGGCGGCCAGCCGCAGTTGAAATCCCAGCCGCTGCTCAGACCAGAACTCCAGCCAGTCATTATTCCAGGCATTGGGCTGATGGGTGGCGCCAATGGTATTGTCGATCTCCCAGCCAAACCGGGCGCTGGTTACCCGGTGCATGGCTGCCAGCTGCTCCCCCAGCTGGCGCTGATTGGCACTACCATTCATTTCTAGATACTGCAGCACAATATAACTGTGGTGGCCATCATCACCAAAACAGATCGAACGCGGCACTTTCAGGGTGCCGCTGTCAGCAATGGCCTGTAAACCCAGCGCCTCGGCTTCAAACATGGCTCGACGGCCGCTTTGATTGGTTTTTACAAAATAACGGGATTTTGCATCACTCAGCAAAAAAGCATCATTGATACTGCCGCCACTCATACTGCGTTGCTGGTCAGGAGCAAATGCCTGGCCGGTGCTTTTTTCAATATCATCAATTATGGATTGCCATCGACTCATTGCGCTCTCTTTTATATTTTACCGGGGGAAGAAACCGGCGGCATTTAACCCGTTTATATTAAACGCCTGTTTTAATCGCTAAGTAACTGTTATTTTGCGCCCAAAAGCACAGTTGTGCACAAGCACTTTATAAGACTCTAATATACTCGGCCTTTTTTTCCAACATCAATGCTTATCAACAAGAAACAACACAACAAACTTTATAAGCTACTGAATAATATGACATTATATTTGGTGCTCAAAAATCATCCAATCTAACAAAAATGCTATTTCTACCGCGAAAACAGCCATGGATTTTTTTCTTTTCCACAAAGTTATCCACAGTTTTTGTGAGTAACTCGGCTTTTATACGGGTTTTTAATAACTTACAGACTTAAACCTAGAAAATTTATTAACTTATAGCCTTAAATCAGAAGTCAAAAGCTGCCAACAGAAAACACTTATACACACCCCTGTCACCATATTTTTTTTTACAGGTCAAGCCTGTTTTTTAATCTACTATTATAGAGGCACATATCGCAACTATTTGAAATATAAATAATTAGTAACGTCACATTTTTTTAACATTTATTACAGAAATATGACTAGTCAAAATTATTTTTTTCTGGTATGCGTTTTTTCCCCAGAGTTATCCACAGGCAAATCGGCATGATTTTTAACTTATCCACAGTTTGATAAAACCGGATACTGCATTAGTTGCTAGCCAGGACACAATTTGCAGTACAATCACCCATTTCGACCATATATCACCCCGGAAAATGCCGCATAACGCACCCCAAAACCGCATTGTCAGGATCGCCGTTCCCTGTCCGCTGTATAAAACATTTGATTATCGCCTGGATGGTATCACTGACAGCCACAAAAAACTGCAGCCGGGTGTGCGACTGCGGGTTCCTTTTGGCCGGCAGCAGCTGACCGGTTTTTTTATTGAGGAAGTATCCGATTGTGATGTCCCTGCCGATAAACTCAAATCGGTTATCGCGGTACTGGATGAGCACAGTCTGTTACCGGCCGAAATCCTTGATCTGCTGTTATGGGCGGCAAAATATTACGCCCACCCGCTGGGTGACGTTATCCAGACCGCCTTACCGGTTTATTTGCGCAATAATGACGATGCCACGCCACTTCAAAGCAGCTACTGGCAGATCAATCCCGTTACCGGCACAACCGGCGACGATATTCCCGGCACCCTGAAACGCGCCCCCAAACAGCAGCAGATCTACCGCTTACTGGCCGATGCTGATGACGGGCTGGATGCAGAGGCCTTAAATGCAGTCACGGAAAACTGGCGGCCCGCTGTCAGGGCGTTACTGGAAAAGCAGCTGATTATTGAAAAACGCAGAGCCGTGGTATTGAGCACGCACAATGCCAGCCCCTGCGAACACAGCCTGCATGATGAACAGCGCCAGGCCATTGCAGCCATTCAGCAGCAGGCAGACAGTCATGCCGTGCACGTAGTTAACGGCATTACCGGCAGCGGCAAAACCGAGGTCTACCTGGCATTGTGTGAAACCATGCTGGCGGCCGGTAAACAGGTGCTGGTACTGGTACCGGAAATCGGATTAACGCCACAGCTGACCAGGCGCTTTCTGCAGCGCCTGGATACGCAAATCGTGGTTTTGCACTCAGCCATGAATGAGCGGCAACGTTATGCTGCCTGGTCTGCCGCCGCCGGTAAACAGGCGCAGCTGCTTATTGGCACCCGCTCATCCATCTTTACCCCGCTACCGGATCTCGGGCTGATTATCATCGATGAAGAACATGACGGCAGTTACAAGCAGCAGGATGGCTTTCGCTACAACGCCCGTGACCTCGCCATCGTACGCGCCCGCAATCACAATATTCCGGTTGTTCTCGGTTCGGCCACGCCCTCGCTGGAAACCCTGAACAATATAAATGAACAGCGCTACCAGGTGCATTATCTAAGGCAGCGCGCCAATAAACGCAAGCTACCGCACATCGAACTGGTCAACCTGTGCAGCCAGAAAATGCAGGAAGGCATGGCACAAACCCTGCTGGACAGGATACGCCGGCACATCAAACAACAGGGTCAGGTCCTGCTGTTTATTAACCGCCGTGGTTTCGCCCCGTTACTGATGTGCCATGACTGCGGCTGGACCACACGCTGCGCCCGCTGTGATGCACACATGACCTACCACAAGCGGCGCCAGCAGCTGCATTGCCACCACTGCGGCTCACAACGCCCGGCGCCGGATAACTGCGAGGAATGCGGCAGCAACAATATCCTGGCCATTGGCGTGGGCACCGAGCGTATCGAGCAGTTTTTACAGGCCAGTTTTCCCGATACCCGGGTCAGCCGTATTGACCGTGACACCACCCGCAACAAGGGCAGCCTGCAGGATAAGCTGGAAAAAGCCCACAGCGGTGAGAGCGGCATCCTGGTCGGCACCCAGATGCTGGCCAAGGGTCATGATTTTCCCAATATTACCCTGGTATGTATTCTTGATACCGACCAGGCCCTGTTCAGTGCCGACTTTCGCGCTGCCGAGCACCTGGCACAATTAATTACCCAGGTATCGGGGCGTGCCGGGCGAGCCGAGAAAGCCGGTGAAGTGCTGATCCAGACCCATCACCCGGAACACCCCTTACTGCAATTACTGCTGCACAAGGGCTACCCGGCTTTTGCCGAGGCTGCGCTGGCGGAGCGCCGCGCCGCCGGTCTTCCGCCCGTCCGCCACCTGGTGTTACTGCGCTGTGAATCGGTGGCCACCGAGGCCGCCCGGCAGTTTCTGCAGCAGGCCTCGGAACTGGCCGACCGGGTCGACAGGCAGGGCGTCGACCTGTTCGGCCCCATTCCCGCCCCCATGGAACGCCGCGCCGGGCGCTTCCGTTACCAGATCATGCTGCAATCCGAACAACGCAAGACCCTGCACCGCTTTATCAGCTGGTGGGTGCCACAGTTGCAGCAGTTACCGGCGGCGCGGAAGGTACGCTGGTCGGTGGATGTTGATCCCTATGATACGTTTTAAGGAAAGTTGGCTTGGCAGTTGGCAAAGCTTCTAAAATCGACAGCGAAGCTGTCAATGCTTTTAACGGCCGGCTGCTAACTTAAAACTGCCAACTTTCTTTTCTAATGACTGCCAGCCGGTGTTTAACGTATAATCGCAGCCCACAAAAAAACACCCGAAACCCGCGAAGACACCACTGTGAAAAACACCATCGAACAATTACTCAACCAGGCGCTGGAGCAACTGATCTCTGACGGCCTGATTGAAAACCGGCCGGCCCTGCAGATCACTCGCACCAAGGATGCCGCACACGGTGACTTCACCTGCAATATCGCGATGATGCTGGCCAAACAGGCCGGCAAACCACCACGCGAGGTGGCACAGGCCATTATTGCCGTACTGGACAGTCACAGCGTTGTCGAAAAAGTGGAAATTGCCGGACCGGGGTTTATCAACTTTTTCATGGCGCAGGAAAGCACGCTGAACATTATCAGCGATATCCTGGCGCGGGGCGATGACTTTGGCTGCAGCCATGCCGCCGCCGGCGAAAAGGTACAGATCGAATTTGTTTCCGCCAACCCGACTGGCCCGTTACACGTGGGACACGGTCGTGGCGCCGCCTACGGCGCAACCCTGGCCTCTTTGATGCGTGCTGTCGGCTACCAGGTGGACTGCGAATATTATGTCAACGACGCCGGGCGGCAGATGAACATCCTGGCCACCAGCGTCTGGTTGCGCTACCTGGAAATCAACAATATCGCTTTCACCTTCCCGCTTAATGCCTACAAGGGTGAATACATCTACGATATCGCGCAAAGCATCAAGGCAGGGCACGGCGATGCCCTGGTCTTTTCCGCCGATGAGGTTTTTCGGGATATTCCCGATGATGAACCGGCCGGCGGCGATAAGGAAATCCATATCGATGCCCTGATCGAACGCGCCAAAGCCCTGCTGGGCAAGGATAACTACCAGCTGGTTTTCAAAACCGCGCTGGACAGCATCCTCGGCGATATCCGCCAGGACCTGGAGGAATTCGGCGTACATTACGAAAACTGGCATTCAGAACAGACGCTGGCGGATCGCGGCCTGATCAGCAAGGCGGTCGAACAACTGCAGGACCAGGGCTATATTGAAGAACGCAACGGTGCCCTGTGGTTTTTATCCACCCGCTTCGGTGATGAAAAAGACCGCGTGGTAATTCGCGATAACGGCCAGGCCACCTATTTTGCCTCTGACATTGCCTATCACATGGACAAGTTTGCCCGTGGCTACCATCGCCTGATCAATATCTGGGGCGCCGACCATCACGGTTACGTGGCGCGGGTAAAAGCAGCGATCGGCGCTCTGGGTGAAAAACCGGAGCAGCTGGATATCCTGCTGGTGCAGTTTGCCAACCTGTATCGCAATGGCGAGCGGGTACAGATGTCCACCCGCTCCGGCTCCTTTGTCACCTTGCGGGAGCTGCGTGAAGAAGTCGGTAAAGATGCCGCACGTTTTTTCTACGTCATGCGCAAATGTGAACAGCACATGGACTTCGACCTTGACCTGGCCAAATCACAGAGCAACGACAACCCGGTGTATTACATTCAATACGCCCATGCCCGGATCTGCAGCGTGCAGGCACAGCTGGCTGAAAAACAGCTGGAACATGACATCAGCAACGGCCAGCAGAACCTGAACCTGCTGACCGAGAAACATGAAACCGAACTGGTCAGCAAGCTTGATGCCTATAGCGATATACTGCATAAAGCCGCGTTTAATGAGGAGCCGCATTTACTGGTTCACTACCTGCGTGAACTTGCCAACCTGCTGCACTCCTATTACAACGCACACCCGTTTATTATTGAAGACAGCAATCTGCGTGACGCGCGTTTTAATCTGATCAGTGCCACCCGCCAGGTCATACATAACGGCCTGATATTACTGGGTGTCAGTGCACCTGAAAAAATGTAACGCCGGCACAACCGTAAAACACTACCAACCAACAGAAACCGAGCCCTTAAGATAAATGCCTGCCGACTATAAATCACGCGCCACCCGCAAGAAGAAAAAATCACTGCCCGGTTACGTCTGGCTGCTGTCCGGTCTGGGCATCGGCTTATTTGTTGCCTTTATTGTTTACCTGGACAAACAGCCTGAAAACAACAAGAGCTTTGGCAGCGCGGTGCAACAGGAACTGGAAAAACTGAAAAAACAGGCACGGAAAAAAGACACGGCCCCTGCAAAAACAGAGAGCCTGGCAAAGGAAACAAAACAACCGAAATTCAATTTCTATACCATACTGCCGGAACTGGAAGTATTGATCCCGGAAAGTGAAACCCGCCCCCCGGAAAGCAGAAAAAAAACCACTACTCTCAGCAGCACAAAAAAAGCCGGTCCGGCAAAACGCTACGTGCTACAGGTCGGCTCATTCCAGAACCTGGGCGATGCCGAAAAACTGAAAGCCACGCTGGCTTTTCTGGGAGTGGAAGCCCATATACAGCATGTTACGGTCAATGGCAACGCCTGGCACCGGGTCAGAACCGGGCCCTACAAAAACAAAAAGCTGCTGTATAAAAACCAGAAGCTGCTGCAGAAAAATGATATAGATTCCATTTCCATGGAATTAAAATAAAAGCGGGCCGCAAACACAGGCGGATCCACCGCAAACAGCAACGGGCAACCGGTACCAGCGGTAACACAATTGTCACACCTATCTCTTTCGGTATAGTCTTTCCTGTGGTAATATCTTCGCCTCTTTTCGTGGATGAGCAACAATAACAACACAAAACCACGTTACTGAGGCGGACATGACAAAATATCATGTTTATGCTGCTGAACTACACAAGCGCAACAACAAGCGTTACGCGCGATAAGATTTCGGAGATATGAAATGGCTTTATTTGATGATGCCTGGATGAAAAGCTTCCAGGAAAAGTGGAATGCAGAACCAGATCTTGCTGGTGCATTAGAAAAAATTAATTTTAATTCAGTGATTGGTTACGGCTTCCCTAAAGAAGACACCTGCACCGGCTTTATTAAAGTGGAAAACGGTCATGTTACAGAAGCCGGCGCCTATGACGGCCGCGAATTAAACTGGGACATGCGCGCTGAACAGAAAAACTGGGAAAAATGGCTGAAGAAAGAAATCGGCATGACCGGCCTGGGCCTGGCCTTCACTACCGGCAAACTGAAATTCAAGGCTGGTGACTTTAAAGCCATGATTTCTGATCCCCGTATGGCCGGACCATTTATCAAAAGCTTTGGTGCTATGGGTCGCGTATAAAACAGCACCCGCTAACAGCAAACAGAAAAAGCCACCGTAAAGGTGGCTTTTTTATTGCCCTTGAAAATTTATATATTCCCGGGCTAACGGCA
>JAJRTD010000319.1 GCA_024278435.1 Gammaproteobacteria bacterium
CACACCGGCCTCGATTGGCTGTATCCGAATGCGTAACCGGGATATTGTCGACCTGTTTCGCCAGGTCGAAGTTGGCAGTGAAGTACTTATAGAAGAATAAAAGCAGGTTACCCGATGACAGATAAAAGCAGTAAGACAGACAACACAGGCGCCGGCTTTGCCACGCGTGCTGTGCGCGACGGGCAGGTGCGTACCCTGGAAAACGAGCACAGTGAAGCCATCTTTCCGACTTCCAGTTACGTGTTTTCATCAGCCGCTGAAGCGGCCGCCCGTTTTTCCGGTGAGCAGCCGGGCAATATCTATTCGCGTTTTACCAATCCCACGGTAAGAAATTTTGAACAGCGGCTGGCATCACTGGAACTGGCCGAATGTTGCGTGGCAACGGCATCGGGTATGTCGGCGATTACCGCGACCATTCTCGGCCTGCTGCAAACGGGTGACCACATTGTTTCCTCGCGCAGTATTTTCGGAACCACCACGGTGCTGTTGAACAATATTGTGGCCAAACTGGGCATAGCGACCACTTTTGTCGACCTGCCGGACCTGGCGGCATGGGAGCAGGCAATAAAGCCGGAAACCCGTCTGCTGTTCCTGGAAACGCCGTCCAACCCGTTAACCGACCTGGTCGATATCGCGGCACTGGCGGAGATTGCCCACAAGCATGACTGCCTGCTGGCGGTGGACAACTGCTTCTGCACCCCGGCACTGCAGCAGCCGATCGCCCTTTGTGCCGACATCGTGATTCACTCGGCCACCAAGTATATCGACGGGCAGGGACGCTGCATTGGCGGCGCGGTCTGTGGTACTAACGATGTGGTAGGTGAGGGCGTGTACGGCTTCCTGCGTACAGCCGGCCCCAGCATGAGCCCTTTCAATGCCTGGGTTTTCCTCAAGGGGCTGGAAACCCTGAAGCTGCGTATGCATGCACACAGCGAGGCTGCACTGCAACTGGCCCTGTGGCTGGAGCAGCAGCCTCAGGTGAAAAAAGTCTATTATCCGGGCCTTGCCAGCCATCCCCAGCATGAACTGGCAAAGACCCAGCAAAGCGGTTTTGGCGGTTTATTGTCGTTTGAGCTGCACGGCGGCAAGGCGGAAGGCTGGGCGCTGATCGATGCTACCACCATGCTGTCGATAACCGCCAACCTGGGTGATACCAAAACAACCATTACCCATCCGGCAACCACCACCCACGGCCGCCTGACGCCAGAGGAACGGGCGGAAGCCGGTATATCCGATGGCCTGATCCGGGTTGCCGTCGGCCTTGAGGATATCGAGGACATCAAGGCTGACCTGTTGCGTGGCATGGTCTGAAATCTTTATAGAGATGTTATTCGTTACTCGTAAAAAGCAAAATATCAGTTGGTAGCTCGGGTTACGCTTCGCTAACCCAACCTACCAGCAACTAACGAATAACGAATAACGCCTCTTCCCAGCCAAATGACCAAGCTAACCGCCCGTGAACTGCTTTTGCTGTTATACCAGAGTGCGCTGGATGCGGTTGACGGCCGGTTCCTGGTCAACCAGTGGTTTCGCCAGCAAACGGATGCCAGAAAATATACCCATTGTGTTGCCATTGGCAAGGCTGCCGCCGCCATGATGCAGGGTGCGCATGACTGTGTACCATCGTTAAAAAACTCACTGCTGATCTGTCCCCCGGAGAAAATCACCCGGGCACTTAAAAAACATAAAAACCTTCGTTGCCTTGCTGCCGCGCACCCGGTACCGGATGAATCATCAATTGCCGCAGCAGAGGGTCTGCTGGAATTTCTATCGGCAATGCAGGAAAGCGATGAACTGCTTTTCCTGGTTTCAGGCGGTACTTCGTCACTGGTTGAAATGCCGGTCGCGGGTGTGTCACTTGAACAGCTGCAGCAGATAAACCGCTACCTGCTGTCATCGGGGAAAAACATTCACCAGATCAATGCATGGCGCCAGCAGTTTTCAGCAATAAAAGGTGGCGGCCTGTTGAGCCGGGTCAGGTCACAATCGGTCACCCAGCTTCTGCTTTCCGATGTGAAGGACGACAGGGCCGAGTTTATCGGTTCCGGCCTGTTGATTGCCTGCGCCGCCACAACCGATGCCGATGACTATCTGTCGAAGCTGCTACCGCCTGTTAGCGCTATGCCTGAAACAAGGGCGCCCGTAACCCGGGTTGATACTTTTATTATCGGCAATATAAAAATGGCCATGCAGGCTGTTGACCAGGTGGCACTGGATGAGGGGCTGGATAGTTTTATTCATGATGAGTTCCTTGATGGTGATGCCGTTGAAACAGCCGCATATCTTTACCGGCAATTAAAAGATGCCCCGCCGGGTATTCATATCTGGGGCGGTGAAACCACGGTGTTACTGCCGGAAAAACCGGGGGTGGGTGGTCGCAACCAGACCCTGGCGCTGGCTTTTGCCGAGCAGCTGACTGATACCCCGGGCCTGCATCTGCTGGCGGCAGGCACCGATGGTGTTGATGGTAACAGCCGCTGTGCGGGTGCGGTGGTTTCCATGTATACCCTGAAAAAAGCCAGGAGCATGGGGTTTGACAGCCGTACCGAAATCAAAAAAGCCAATGCCGGTATGTTGCTGATGGCCACCGATGACCTGGTACCGGGCGGGCAAAGCAATACCAATGTAATGGATATTATTATTGCCTATAAACAGTAATCCGCTGGTTACGCATTTATCCGGATTAAAGAAATACCGAGTAATAGCGGGGTCAGTATTGCCACGGCCACATTGGCGTGATTGTATTGCGGGTGCTGACCGATATTTTCGCCATATTGAACAGCGCCGTGCCAGGCATAAAAAGCCAGTGGTGCCGGCAACAGGGCCAGCAGGCTGGTGAGCGGAAAGATACCGCTAAAGGAAAAAACAGTAATCGTGGCAAAAGCCAGTACGGTAAAAAACAGGTATATCCTGTTGCTGTTATCTATTCCGTAGGCAATCGGAAAATGATTGCGCCCGGCATTGCGGTCAGCCTGCAGGTCCGGGTACTGGTTCAGCAACAGCAGGTTATTGGTCAGGGCAAAGGGAACAATGGCAACATACCAGGCCAGGGGCAGATAGTGGCCCTGTAATACAAACTGGGTTCCTGTCACCATCAGTACACCGAAACCCAGACCGGGAGCCAGCAGGCACAGTAGCGGGTAGCGGTTGATCCAGGGTGTGTAGCCGATGATCAGGAGCACGCCGATAATACCGGTCAGCAGGATATTTGTACCGTATTCCAGCACAAAAAACACCCCGATACCCAATGTGCCCAGCAGGGTGATAATGCCGGTAGCGAGTACGGCTTTTGCCATTTCCGGGTTTTCCGGCAAGGCGCCACTGCCACCACTGAAGCCTGTTTTCAGCGTATGCAGGTCCAGACCGCTTTTAAAATCAGAGTATTCATTTAAAGTATTAACACTGATGTGAGCCAGTATGGCGCCGAGCAATGCCAGTGCGATCAGGGTGGGATTAATATTTTCCTGGCCGTTAACTAGCGTCGCGACACCCAGAAAGACACAGACCAGCGTTAGTAGCAGGAACGGTGGCCGTATTGTGCGGAGGATTACATTCAGGTTCATGCGGCATAAAAAGCAGAGAAAAGTAGAACACGAGTCTACCTTATTTTTACCGCGGCAGATTGTTGCGCTGAAGCAGCCTTATCGCTGCAAACCGCAAGCCCGGTCTGTTTATTTGTCTGCTTTGGGTTTGGCCCCGGATTTATGGCCGAAACCGAGAACGGCATAAATCGGGCAGAAGGCGGCAATGCCGGAAATCAGCGGGATTAGACCGAACCAGCCCAGGTTCCACAGTTTTATCCACTCAAAGCTGAGAATGGATGTTTGCGGGCCGTGCCATGCCATGAAGACAAGAACAAGCCCGGTGAAAACCCGTAGCAGTTGGCCGAAAATACTCAGGTTGCACATTTATACAGGTAAAGCGAAGTAATAAATAATGTTTCATTTTAAACTATTTCAGGTCCGTTATGCTTGATTCTCATCAGGCTTCCTGCTTTCTTTCCGGTGAAAACGTGCTCAGTTAGTTATATAAAACTACACTGCTTTCCCCTTAACTTTTCACTGTCATCCTGAGTGCAGCGAAGCGGAATCGAAGGATCTTGAACCCCTGTGATATGGCGACCAGGATCCTTCGGTAATTGCTCCATGCATTACTCTACTACCGTACATTCTGTACATATCAACTACGCTCTGCTTCGTTCAGGATGACAAAAATATATGTGCCGGTGGTTTTATGTCTAAGGATACTCTGAATAAGTGTCATTCAGAGCGCAGCGAAGAATCTTATGCTCCGTAAATATCTGATTGCTCAGTGGTATAAGATCCTTCGACTTCGCTCAGAATGAC
>JAJRTD010000005.1 GCA_024278435.1 Gammaproteobacteria bacterium
ACAGCAGTGTTATAACTTATAACTTCCTCCTTGTTTCGGTACACTGCAGTCTATGTACCGCCATCTTCTATTGCTTCCGTTCCTGCTTGCCGGTGTGGCTGTATTCGCGGCACTGGTGAATGATGAGCTTTATAATTCCGGCTGGCGCCTGAATACTGATAATGACCTGCTGACCGGGCAGCGCACAGACCGGGACTATACCGGTAGCCTGGCTTTAACGCTTTCCGGTAAACGGGTACAGCAGCATCCGGTCAGCATTGATTCGTGGCGCGGTGGTATTGATAGGCTGCTGGGTTTTTCTCCCCGGAGAAAGTCTGCCGACTTGTGTCAGTTCCACAGCCAGCAGTATGGCATGACCCTGTTTACCCCGGACGATATCGACAGCACCGGGCCGGTTTACGGTGACCGGCCTTATGCCAGCCTGTTTTTTATGTCCAATAGTGAGTTCACGGTGCTGCCGGAAAAAGATATTGCTTATGTGTCACGACTGACAGTCGGTTTTTTGGGACTGGATATGGCGGAAAGCGTGCAGGGGGCGCTGCATGCGATTACCGGATCCAGGCTGCCCAATGGCTGGGATAACCAGATTTCGGCCGGTGGAGAGCCCACCGCCATGCTGACCTATGCGGTGCAGAACAATGTCTACAGCGCCAAAAACACTCAGTTCAAAACAGAATATGAAGCCAATGCCGGCTTTATCAGCGATGTAAATGCAGGCTTTAGCTGGCGCTGGGGACGAATTCACTCACCCTGGTGGGGGTTTAATCCCTACCAGTCAAAATATGTCCAGCAGTCAATGCCGGTCTTTGCCAGTAATGCTGCCGGGAAGAAAAACGAGCTTTTTCTGTGGGCCGGTGCCCGGCTGAATTTACGGATTTATAATGCATTTTTACAGGGCCAGTTCCGCCACAGTGAAGTCACGGTCAGCAGTGGCGATTTGCAGCGTCTGGTTGCCGAGTACTGGATGGGGGGAACGATGGAGTTTTCCAGAAAGTACCATGCCAGTATCTTTTTACGCGGTAGCTCGGACGAGTTTAAAGGCCCGAAGTCACGAGGCCTGGCCTGGGTAGGGCTGACCTTTAGCCGGGCGTATTGAGGCAAAACAGCCGGACATTGTTCCGGTATAATTCAGTACAATTCCCTGAAGCGGTTTATTGATTAAAGTAATCTATTCAGGGCCCGGCAACGAAAATATACTATTCGCAATGAAAAAAACTGTTCATTTAATCCTTCTGTTTTTTATTCTTTCCAGCTCGTGCACTGTGTTTGCCGATAACAAGGTAGATGTTGAAAACCTGGAAAAAATGTCAGCCCAGTTGAAGCATATCAGTAAAAAACTGAACCGGGGCCAGTTCGATGAAAAGGACCTTGCGGCATGGACGAAGTTAAGCATCAATATGAAGAGCAAGGCCTCTTTGTGTATTGCCAATACCGAGTCAGCCTTGCTTGAACTGAAAACCATAATGGATGGTCTCGGCGAAAAAGTTAAGGGTGAAGACGCCGAGGTAACAAAAAAGCGAATCAAGTATCAGAAGCAGAAGGATGAGCTTGATAAAACCCTGGCGAAATGCAACCTGTTTTCTGTTAGCAGTGCAGAAACCAGTGAACTGATTTCGCATGCAGAGAAGTCGTTCTTCAGGCAGAAATATCTTGCCAAAAGTCCGGACATTATAGAGCTGGCTATGGCCTATCTCGACAACCCGGTGGAGATGTGGACAGATTCCGGCGAGTTTATATTCAAGCATTCCGGTATTACTGAAATTAATACCCTGGACCTGACGATAAGTGCCGGCGTGGTGCTGCTGTTTATCGTGCTGGCTGTCTGGCTACGCAAAAAAATATTACAGCTGGAAAGCGGGCGGCAGTGGCAGGATGATTTTTCAGAAAACCTGGTGCGTGCAGTTTTAACCACGCTTTCCAGTTCACTGCCCTATCTGCTGGGTGCAGCCGCCGCTGCCATTGCTTCAGCCATTATTACCTCGGAAGTGAAATCGACCCTGTTTGTTACGCAGTTTTTTAACAGCCTGCTTGTGTTTTTTTCGGTCACTGCGGTTATTCAACTGCTGTTTTCGCCACCCGCGCCGGCAAAACTTTTTATTGCCTTTACCCCTTCGATTGCCGAGAGCCTGGCGCGACGGTTAAAGGTTCTGGCAATATTGGGTCTGATCGGTTACCTGGCGTTTTACACGGTTTTTTCAGACAGTATCGTTGAATCCAACCTGTTATTGCTGCGTAATATATTTTCCCTGGTGTTCGTCATTAACCTTGTCTGGACATTGCAGGTAATTATCCGTTCCCCTAAATTGCCAAAGCTGCGTTATATTTCCATGCTGGTAATCCTGCTGCTGGTTGCTTCCGTTATTGCGGAATGGATGGGTTACCGTAACCTTGCCTTTGCCAGTCGCCGGGTCGTGCTGTTAACGTTTATTACCTTTATGGTGTTTGTTGGCATCTCAAAACTGTTCCGTGATCTGTTTAACTCGATTGATGAAGGAACGTATGGCTGGAGCAGGAGGATACACAAGTCACTGGGTGTGGAAAAAGGTGAAAAGGTCCCCGGCCTGATATGGATACGCCTGCTGTTTACCCTGATGATATGGGGGTCCTTCGCGGTGTTGTTTATTAATGCATGGGACAGCAGCGGCGGTGTTATTGAGCAGGTTAAAAGTTACCTGGTAAACGGTTTTGATATCGGTAATTTCCGTATTATTCCAAGCCGTATTTTATGGGCGCTGCTTGTATTCGGCCTGGTTATTATGGCATCCAGCTGGATACGTTCACAGCTGGAAAACAACTGGCTTAAAATGACTACCATGGATCAGGGCGCGCGCGATGCGCTGGTGACGATTATCGGTTATGTCATGTTCGTGGTTGCGGTCATGGCCGGTTTGTCTGCGGCCGGTTTTGATTTTGGCAACATAACGATTATCGCCGGTGCCTTATCGGTTGGTATCGGTTTCGGTTTGCAGAATATTGTTAACAATTTTGTCTCCGGTCTGATCCTCCTGTTTGAAAGACCGATCCGCAAAGGTGACTGGATCGAGGTTGGCGGTACCGAAGGCGTAGTAAAGGATATACAGATTCGCTCAACCCGGATTCAGACCTTTGACCGTTCTGATGTAATTGTGCCGAACTCGGAGCTGATTTCCAACCAGGTAACCAACTGGGTACTCTCCAGCCAGAGCGGGCGAGCCATTGTTCCGGTGGGTGTGGCCTATGGCACGGATACCGAAAAGGTTCGCGATATCCTTCTGGCCATTGCCGAGAGCAATCCCAACGTTGTAAAAGCCGGACCGTTTCCCGGGCCGGTGGTACTGTTCAGGGAGTTTGGTGACAGTTCATTAAACTTTGAATTGCGGGTGTTTTTACATAATGTTGACAGCCGCCTGAGAATTATCAGTGAGTTGAATTTTGCCATCGACAAAGCGTTCAGGGAAGAGGGTATCGAGATACCATTTCCTCAGCGCGACCTGCATATTAAAAGTGTGCCTGACA
>JAJRTD010000320.1 GCA_024278435.1 Gammaproteobacteria bacterium
TTATGAGTATTGCCATTTTTAATGATATACAACGCCTGGTTCAGTAAAAGGTTACACAGCTGTATGTCATTTATCCGTTTATTTTTACTTATTGTTCTGGTCAACAGTGCCGGCATGGCTGCCGTGCATGCCGATTCTTTTACCGTTAGCGGTATAAGGATTGAAGGCCTGCAGCGCCTGCCTGACGGCACCCTGTTGAATTACCTGCCAATCGTTGCCGGTGATCCCATCGATGATGACCAGATCACCTATGCCATCAGTGAACTGTATAAAACCGGCTTTTTTGCCGACATCCAGCTGTTCCGCGACGGTGATGTTCTGGTTGTCCGGGTGAAAGAAAGACCATCGATTGCCAATGTGGAATTTTCCGGTAATTCGGATATCGATGATGATGCATTGAAAAATGCGCTGACTGATATCGGTGTCACAAGAGGCCAGATCTATAACCGTGCATTGCTGGAAAAGCTGGCCATGGAACTGGAGCGGGTTTACTTCAGCCAGGGCAAGTACGGCGTAAAGATTGAAACCGAAGTGACCCCGCTGGACCAGAACCGGGTCGATATCGACATTACGATTTCAGAAGGCAAGGTTGCCCTGATCAAGCACATCAATATTGTCGGCAATGACGTATATGACGACGAAACCCTGCTTGATGACCTGGAATCCGGTGTGCCATCATCCTGGGCCCTGTTTTCATCCATTGACGAGTACTCAAAACCCAAACTGAACGGCTACCTGGAGAAGATTCGCTCCTATTATCTCGACCGTGGTTATATCAAGTTCACCATCGAATCGACACAGGTTTCGATAACGCCGGATAAACAGGATATTTACATCACCATCAATGTTTCCGAGGGTGACCGTTACAAGATTTCATCTTCCGAGCTGACCGGTGAGATGGTAGTCAACCGGCAGACCATGGAATCACAGATATTTACCCGCCAGGGCATGTGGTTTTCCAGAAGCCTGATGACCACCAGTAAAAAGCGCCTTGAGCAGCAGATGGGTCGTATCGGTTATGCTTTCTCCCAGGTAAAAATTACACCGGTCATCGATGATGTGAAAAAAGAGGTCGCTTTGACCTACCACGTGATTCCCGGCGAAAAGATCTATGTGCGCCGCATTATGATCCACGGCAACGACACCACGCAGGATCAGGTGTTCCGTCGTGAAATGCGTCTGATGGAAGGTTCGATTCTGGCCAGTGATCTGCTGGAACGTTCCAAGATCAGGATACAGCGTCTGCCTTATGTTGAAAGCGTTGAAATCGAAACCGTACCGGTTCCGGGCTCAAGCACACAGGTTGATCTGAAAGTTGATCTCACAGAAAAACTGGCCGGTAGTTTCAATATCGGTGCCGGCTTCTCACAGACGCAGGGGCTTCTGTTCAATGTCGGGTTAACCCAGGAAAACCTGTTCGGTACAGGTAAACGGCTGTCGTTGAATATCAATACCGACCGGGCAAATACCATCTACAGCGCGGCATATACCAATCCTTATTACACGATTGACGGCATCAGCCGTACCGTGAGTGCTTCCTTCCGTGAAAGGGATGCATCGCAGGAACTGATTAACAATTTCCAGACCAACACGGGTGATATCAATATCAGCTACGGTGTTCCATTATCAGAATTTAATACCTTGAGCCTGGGTTATGGCTTCAGCCGTATAAAAATCACGCCGTCCTCTGTCAACCCGTCTCGCGATGTCACCCTGTTCCTAGATGAGCATGACGGCCAGAATACCTTTAACAGTCTGACTCTGAATACCAGCTTCTCACACGATACAAGAAACCGGACGGTGTTTGCTACCACGGGTACACAACAAGTTATCGCCATGAATATGACGGTGCCGGGCAGTCAGCTTGAATATTATAAACTGAGTTATCGAACCAACAACTATTTCAGTGTGACCAGTGCGACAACACTACTGTTACGTGCAAACCTGGCCTACGGTGATGGTTATGCCGGTACCTCAGCATTACCATTCTTCGAACGTTATTTTGCAGGTGGTATCCGTACCGTACGTGGTTACGAGTCAAACTCCCTGGGGCCGCGTGATCCGGATTCGAACTTTGCCATCGGCGGTAATATGCGCATTACCGCTGGCGCAGATTACATATTTCCTATACCATTTGTAGAAAAACCGCCGAGCTCGGTCCGGCTGAGTGCGTTTTATGATGTAGGTAACGTGTTTCTGAATGATTACCATACCTTCAACGCTGACCCCAGTGATAAAGGTTTTCAGCTTGACCAGTTAAGAACATCGGTGGGTTTGTCACTGGTATGGATATCACCCATTGGTCCATTACGGTTTAGTTATGCAAGAACAATTAATGATGTGCCCGGCGATGATTTGCGAGCATTCCAGTTTAGTATCGGTTCATTCTTCTAAGGAGATAAAACAATGAAAAAATTAGTATTAGGTTTTTTAATATACAGCCTGTTAACAACCGGCGCAATTGCCGCGAATTTGAAAATCGGTGTTGTCAGCGTGGAAAGAATTCTGACTGAAGCGCCGCAGGTTGATGCAGTAAACACATCAATGCTGGAACGCTTCGGCCCGCAGCGTGATGAGCTGCAGAAAATGGAAAAAGACATCACCGGCATGCAGGAAAATTACAAACGTAATGAGCTGGTAATGACTGAAGACAAGTTAAACGCGCTGAAAAAAGACATCATCGCAAAAATCCAGATGCTGAAACAGAAAGAAGCCGTTTTAACCCGTGAAGTAAACACAGTAAGAAGCCAGGAACTTGCGGTATTGCAGCAGCAGGTCAGGGGTATTATTGACGATATCGCTAAAAAAGGTAAATACTCACTGGTATTGAGCGAAGGCGTTGCCTATTCAGCACCGGAAATTGATATTACCGACAAAGTGCTGGATAAAATGAAAGCAGCATTTAAAAAGAAAAAGAAATAAAACGGCCGGCTAAAGGCAGACATGGCCATTAAACTTTCCGATCTTGCGCAGACCATCGGTTGCCGCTTACACGGCGAGGACTGCCTGATTGAAAATGTTGCAGATATTGATTCTGCCGAAGCCGGGCAGCTGGCGTTTATTTATAACCCGAAATACCTGGATAAAATCAGCACCACCAACGCCTCGGCAATCATTACCCGCGAGGAATGGCTGGAGAATTGCGATAAGTCCGCGCTTATTGCCGAAAACCCCCGACTGGCATTTGTTAAAGCAACACGGCTGTTAAATCCTGAGAAAGTGGCCGCCAGTGGTGTTTGCGCCAGTGCTGTTATCGCCGAAGGTGTAAACATACCGGAGTCGGCCTATATCGGTCCCAATGCGGTTATCCAGGGCAATGTGCAACTGGGTGAAAACGTACAGATAGGTGCCGGCAGTGTTATTTGCAATGATGTGAGTATCGGCAACAATACTGTTATTCATCCGAATGTCAGTATTGAGCACCATACAACAATTGGTGACAACTGCATATTTTACTCGGGCGTAGTGATCGGTACCGATGGTTTCGGTTATGAGCGCGATGGCGAAAGCTATTTGAAAATCCCGCAACTGGGTAATGTGCAGATCGGAAATAATGTAGAGATCGGCGCCAACTCGACGGTTGACCGTGGTGCATTGCATGACACCATCATACATGATGGTGTAAAAATAGATAATCTGGTTCAGATCGGCCATAACGTGGTAATCGGTAGACACACGGTAATATCTGCCCAGTCAGGTGTTGCCGGTTCAACCACGGTCGGTGAATATTGCCTGATTGGTGGTGGCGTTTCGATTCGCGACAATATCGAAGTGGTCAGTAACGTTATGCTGACCGGACGAACCCTGGTTTCATCGGCGATAAAGGAACCGGGCTCATATTCGTCAGGTATACTGGTTGATCACAGTAAAAACTGGCGAAAAAATGCCCTGAGATTCAAGCATCTTGATGAACTGGCAAAACGCCTGGCAAAACTTGAAAAAGCCTGCCAGTCAGAATAAAACTGCAAGAAGTATGGCCGGTTCCACCGGTGATTATTTAGGAGACATCCCTTGAGTGAAATGTACATAGAAGAAATAAGAAGATTTCTGCCACACCGTTATCCCTTCCTGCTGGTAGATCGTGTACTCGATTGTGTACCGGGAGAAACCCTGACGGCCATAAAAAATGTTTCGGTAAACGAGCCCTTTTTCCAGGGACATTTCCCTGAGCAGGCTTTAATGCCGGGTGTGTTAATCATTGAAGCACTGGCACAGGCAACCGGTCTGCTTGGTTTTCGTACCATGAGTGAAGAGCCGCGTGACGATGTGCTGTATATGCTGGTCGGTGTCGACAATGTCCGTTTTAAACGCCAGGTGGTGCCGGGTGACCAGCTGACCCTGAAAGTAAAAGTAGAGCGCCGTTCAAAAGTCATCTGGAAATTCTCCTGTGAAGCAACGGTCGATGGTGAGCTGTGCACGGCGGCCGACATGCTGTGCGCCGCCAAGCCAAAGGATGACGAATAAGCAGCCATGATTCACCCACAGGCAATTATTGATCCATCAGCAAAAATTGCAGACGATGTCAGCATCGGGCCGTTTTCGGTTATCGGCGCCGATGTAGAAATCGGTTCAGGCACCCGGGTTGCCTCGCACGTAGTTATCAACGGCCCGACAAAAATCGGCAGGGATAACGAGATATTCCAGTTTGCCTCGATTGGTGAAAAACCGCAAGACTTGAAATTTCACGACGAACCTACTGAGCTGGTGGTCGGTGACCGTAACCGGATACGCGAATACGTAACCCTGCATCGCGGTACCCCCGGCGGCGGTAATGTGACCCGTATCGGCAGCGACAACCTGCTGATGGCCAATGTCCATGTTGCCCATGACTGCGTAGTGGGGGACCACATTATCCTGGCCAATGCCACCGCCCTGGCGGGTCATGTAATCGTAGAGGACTATGTGATCCTTGGCGGATACACCACGGTACACCAGTTCACCCGAATCGGCGCTCATGCCTTTACCGGGTTTTCTACAGCGATCGACCGCGATGTACTGCCGTTCTTTACCGTGGCCGGTAATCGCGCAAAGGCTGTGGGAAT
Organism: Gammaproteobacteria bacterium; assembly: GCA_024278435.1. Taxonomy (GTDB): domain Bacteria; phylum Pseudomonadota; class Gammaproteobacteria; order SZUA-229; family SZUA-229. The sequence continues at coordinate 5,043 of JAJRTD010000320.1, forward strand.
CAACAAGGAAGGCCTGAAACGGCGTGATTTCTCAGCGCAAAGCATTCGCGCCCTGCAGGATGCATTCAAGTTGCTGATTAAATCGACCTGTTCGCACAAGGTGGCTCTGGAGCAGGTTAGTGAGCTGGCGAAACAGGATGAGAATGTGCAGAAGATGCTGGATTTTCTTGATGCCAGTGAACGTGGGTGGATTCGGTAGTTTTTTTAGCTTGTTTTTTCAGGGTCGCCTATATCAAGAGCTTTCTCTTTTTCATCACTTTTTTGTTGCTGCAGACAGAAAAGTAACTCGCCGTCAGGGCGAAATCATAGTCAGAGTAAGCAATGGAAAATAATAATAAAGTAACACCTATAGCTACCAATGAACAAAACCCTGTAACCGATCGCTAAGCTAACTCACCGTCAGAGTGAAATCGACGCCAAAGTAGAATACTAAATCAGAATCAACAACTACCCATGCTAAAAATCCTCCAACCGCCAAACATCAAACGCCGGCTCCTCATAAGGATGACTCTCCCTCATCATCCGCACCGCCTCCTTAACCAGACCATCCTCACAAACCAGCTCAATTTTAATCTCCTTCACCTGCTCAACCCGGTTCAGGGAACCAATCGCCGGATTACTGTTTAGCAGTGGCCGGAACTGCCCGGTTCCGGTTGTCTGCCAGCAGCAGCTGTCGTAGTTTCCGATGCGGCCGGCACCGGCGTCAAACAGCGCCTGCTTGACGGTTTCCACAGAGTTTTCAGGGACATAAACACAGATTTTATACATGATGAGTCCTGTTAGATAACCTTGAAATAGCTTAGACTACCCCCATTGTAATTCGACTAAACAATTCAGGAAACAAATATTATGAGCGGTGGTATTCAACTTTCATCCGAGATGATTTCAGAGCTAAAAAGCGTTGTCACAAAACATGATCCACAGGCGGAAAATGACCTGTTTTTTATGCAGTACCTAAGCGCCATTACCGGTTATGTGCTGGCGCACCAGGACCAGCCCGGTATGGACAAAAAAGCACTGCTGGATGATTTAAGGCACTTCATGGGGCAGGTGGTCGAGCAGGTTGAGCAGGACATGAAACCGGCTGAAGATGCCTTTGGTATCTGGAAACCGGGTGATAATTGATCCTGGCACCAATTAATTACTAACGATTATGGAAATCGATTTCTGGATAGACCGCTGGGAAAATGACCAGACCGGTTTTCATCAGCCGCAGATAAATCCCTACCTTGTCTATTTTTATGGCGAAAAGGGACCGCCGCTGGAACAGCGCGACAGGCTCCGGGTTTTTGTCCCGCTTTGTGGCAAAAGCAGTGACATGCTGTGGTTGTCGCAGAACGGGTACAAGGTATTCGGTGTTGAATGCAGTGAACGTGCTGTCAGGGCTTTTTTTGAAGAAAACGGCCTGGCCTGCAAACACGCGACGAAAGACGATCATGCCCTGTATATCAGCGAAAAACAGGCGGCTGATTCATCACCGGCCATTGAAATATACCAGGGTGACTTTTTTGCACTGCAAGCCGATGTCTTTGATGATGTCAGCGATGTGTTTGACCGCGCCTCGCTGATTGCATTGCCCGAAGATATGCGCAAGCAGTACGCAGAAAAAATGGCGGAGCTGCTCAAACCCGGTACAAGGGTTTTGCTGGTAACCCTGAGCTATGAGCAGTCACAGATGGATGGACCGCCATTTTCTGTCAGCGAGGAAGATGTGCATGCACTGTATGCAGAAAACTTTTCGGTTCAGAAGCTGTGTTTTAAAGATATCATTGATGATGAACAGCGCATGAAAGACCGCGGTTTGAATTCACTGGTGGAAACCGTGTACAAGTTAACCAGAAAATAATTCCGCCTTATTAAAAGTCGTATCGAGAGAGTTAAATTATTTATGTCATCCAAGGTGTCTACAGACAGCAGCAACGAAAACAATCCGCATGATAACCACCCGTCTTTTGAGTGGGTACGCAGCCAGCATATTGACTCACTGAACCTGATCTTCCAGGAATACCGGCACATTAAAACCGGTGCCCTGCATTACCACATGCAGGCCGATAACACGGAGAATGTTTTCCTGGTGGCTTTCCGCACGGTACCGATGGACTCCACCGGGGTGGCACACATTCTTGAACATACTGCCCTGTGCGGCAGTAAAAAATACCCGGTACGTGACCCGTTTTTTATGATGATCCGGCGTTCACTGAACACCTTTATGAATGCCTTTACCAGCAGTGACTGGACTGCTTATCCCTTTGCCAGCCAGAACAAAAAAGACTTCAATAACCTGCTGGATGTTTATCTTGATGCGGTATTCTTTACCCGTCTTGATGAGCTCGACTTTCTGCAGGAAGGCCACCGGGTGGAATTCAAGGAAGCCGATAACCCGGATAGCGAACTGGAATACAAGGGCGTGGTATTCAATGAAATGAAGGGCGCCATGAGCTCACCGGTCAGCGTATTGTGGCAGGAAGTCAGCAAGTACCTCTACCCGACATCAACCTATCACTACAACAGTGGTGGCGAGCCGCAGGACATTCCGGATTTAAGCTACCAGCAGCTAAAGGATTTTCATAAAATCCACTACCATCCGAGCAACGCGGTATTTATGACCTTCGGTGATATTCCGGCAGCGGAACACCAGCAGAAATTTGAACAGCAGGCACTGGACAGTTTTGAAAAACTGGATGTAAAAATTGCGGTCAAGCCGGAAAAACGTTACCTGGCACCCATCCGGGTCGAAGAGGCTTATGCCTATGATGCCGTCGGTGATGACAATATCGAGGAAAAATCACACCACGTGCTGAGCTGGCTACTGGGTCCGTGTACATCGCTTGATGAAATGATGAAAGCCAACTTGCTGTCACAGGTATTGCTGGACAACAGTTCGTCACCATTGCGCCAGGCACTGGAAAAAACCGATCTCGGCGCAGCGCCTTCACCGTTATGCGGGCTGGAAGATTCCAACTATGAAATGTGTTTCTTATGTGGACTGGAAGGCAGCAAGGTAGAAAATGCCGAGGCTTTTGAAAA
>JAJRTD010000033.1 GCA_024278435.1 Gammaproteobacteria bacterium
AAACCGGTCATTCCGGTTTCAACCCTGAAGGCCATCGCACAGCGGGCCTACGAGGAAACCGGCACTACGCAGGTGCTGGCAGCCATTGATGCGCGCATGGACGAGGTTTACTGGGCCACTTATTCTCTGTGCAATGATCAATGGCAGTCAGATGCAGAAGAATGTGTAATCTCACCGGATAAAATCAGGCTGCCCGATAGTCTGACAGACAGCAAAGCTGGCTGGGTAGGTGCCGGATCAGGCTGGAAAACCTATAAAGAGCGCTTGCTGGCAACTGGCAACGGCCAGCTGCAAACTTTTCTCCCCGACTGTTTTCCCAGTGCGGAAGTCATGGTGAAACTGGCGGTACAGGAATTTGAAGCCGGTAATACCATTGCCGCCGCTCAGGCGATTCCGGTTTACCTGCGCAATGACGTGGCTAAAAAACCAAAAACAGTGCCGTTCTAAATGGCTGGAGTATATTGCGGAATGAATTACGCGATCTCCTGGCCGGCTGTAAATTTACATGATTCCAGCCGCGTTTTCCGGTATCATGCCTGCTTCCAAACAGCTAACGATTTCCATGATAGAAATAAACCCGATTACCAATCAGATCAAAGACCTGCGTGAACGTACTGATTCACTTAGGGGGTATCTTTGACTTTGATCGCCGCAAAGAAGAACTGGAAGAAATAAACCGCGAGCTGGAACAGCCCGGTGTCTGGGATGATGCCGAAAACGCGCAGAAACTGGGTCAGGAACGTTCCAGGCTGGAAAAAATTGTTGTGACCATCGAGGAACTGGACAGCGCCTTGAACGATGCCGATGAACTGTTGCAGATGTCGGTCGAAGAGAACGATGAAGACAGCGTTAACAGCATTGCAGATGATCTGAAACTGCTGGAGGAAAAGGTAGAGGAACTGGAGTTCCGTCGTATGTTCTCCGGTGAAATGGATGCCTGTAATGCCTTTGTTGATATACAGTCCGGCTCCGGTGGCACCGAGGCCCAGGACTGGGCGGAAATGCTGTTGCGCATGTATTTGCGCTGGGGTGAAGCCCATGGCTTCAAGACGGAGCTGATGGAGGTTTCAGCGGGTGAGGTTGCCGGCATTAAAAGTGCAACCATCCGTATAGAAGGCGACTATGTCTTTGGCCGCCTGCGCACCGAAACCGGGGTGCACCGCCTGGTCCGCAAATCGCCTTTTGATTCAGGCAACCGTCGTCACACCTCGTTTGCTGCTGTTTTTGTTTCACCGGAAATCGATGACGATATCGAAATCGAGATTAATCCGGCGGACCTGCGTATTGATGTTTACCGTGCTAGTGGCGCCGGTGGCCAGCACGTCAACAAGACCGAATCGGCGGTGCGTATCACGCATCAACCCAGCGGCGTGGTGGTGCAGTGCCAGAATGACCGTTCGCAGCACAAGAACAAGGCCTCAGCAATGAAGCAACTGAAAGCCAAGCTGTATGAGCTGGAAGTGCAGAAACGAAACGCCGACCAGCAGGCCGTGGAAGAGAACAAGTCCGACATCGGCTGGGGCAGCCAGATACGCTCCTATGTGCTGGACCAGTCGCGTATCAAGGATTTAAGAACCGGTGTTGAAACCGGTAATACCCAGGCCGTGCTGGATGGTGATCTTGATCCGTTTATTGAGGCAAGCCTTAAGAGCGGCCTGTGAGGCGGCCGCAATGAAAAATGAAAAGTGAAAAATGAAAAATATGCCTGTCATCCTGAGCGTAGCGTAGCGCAGCCGAAGGATCTTAAACGGTCATAGGTGCAGATGATAAGTTTATAGTTACCTCCTTTGCGGCAAGACAACTTTTAGATAAAACAGAATTATGACAAACGAAAACACAAACGAAACTACCGTAACCAGGGAAGATGAAAACAAACTGATTGCGCAGCGCCGTGAAAAACTGGCGGCCCTGCGTGAGAAGGGTAATGCTTTTCCCAACTCCTTCCGTCGTGATTCACTGGCCGGTGACATACTCGAACATTACCAGGACAAGACCAAGGAAGAGCTGGAAGAACTGAATATCCGCGTCGCCGTTGCCGGCCGCATGATGGCAAAACGTGTGATGGGCAAGGCCAGCTTTTCCCAGTTGCAGGATATGTCCGGTCGTATCCAGCTGTTCCTGCAGCGCGACAGCTTGCCCGAAGGTGTTTATAACGACGGTTTCAAAAAGTGGGATATTGGTGACATTATCGGCGCCAGCGGTGTGCTGTTTAAAACCAAAACCGGCGAGCTGTCGGTCAAGGTGGATGATGTACAGCTGCTGACCAAATCCCTGCGTCCGCTGCCGGAAAAATTCCACGGCCTGACCGATACCGAAATCCGCTATCGCCAGCGTTACCTCGACCTGATAATGAACGAGGAAGTTAAAAAAAGTTTTTATCTGCGCACCCAGATCATCCGCTTTATCCGTAACTATTTTGATACCCACGGCTTTATCGAAGTGGAGACACCGATGATGCAGGTGATTCCCGGTGGCGCCACGGCGCGTCCGTTTGAGACCTTCCATAATGCATTAAGCCTGCCGATGTACCTTCGGATTGCGCCGGAGCTGTATTTAAAACGCCTGGTTGTTGGCGGCTTTGAGCGGGTTTATGAAATCAATCGTAACTTCAGAAACGAAGGTGTTTCCACCCGGCATAACCCTGAATTCACCATGCTGGAATTCTACCAGGCCTACGCTGATTACAATGACCTGATGGACATTACCGAAGACCTGCTTCGTCAGTTAGCGGAAAACCTGCTGGGTACCACGCAGGTAAGCAGTGAAGGTAACAGCTATGACTTCGGTTCGCCGTTTGCACGTTTAAGCGTTTTCGATTCAATTCTTGATTACAATCCGGAAATAACGGCTGAAGCATTATCGGACCTTGATAGCGCCCGTAAACTGGCTGAAGGTCTGGGTGTGAAGTTAAAGGACAGTTACGGCCTGGGCAAGATACAGATCGAGATTTTCGAAAAAACCGTTGAACACCGTTTGATGGACCCCACCTTTATTACCGAGTACCCGACCGAAGTGTCACCGCTGGCACGGCGTAATGATGACAACCCGTTTGTTACCGACCGCTTCGAATTCTTTGTTGGCGGCCGGGAAATTGCCAACGGTTTCTCCGAGTTGAATGATGCCGAAGACCAGGCGGAGCGTTTTCAGCAGCAGGTTGCTGAAAAAGATGCCGGAGATGATGAAGCCATGCATTTTGATGCCGACTATATCCGCGCCCTGGAATTCGGCCTGCCACCGACAGCGGGAGAGGGCATCGGTATAGACCGGCTGGTCATGCTGCTCACCGACTCACCGTCGATCCGTGATGTGATCCTGTTTCCGCATATGCGCCAGGAAAGCGAAACAGTGGAATGACTCTTCCGCAAATGAACGCGAATAAACGCAAATAAATGAATAAAAGCGAATAGATAATTGTTGACATCCTGAACGATAGTGAAGGATCTTACCACCTGCTCACTCAATAATTTGTGTCAACAGATCCTTCCACTTCACTGCGTTCCGGTCAGGATGACAGAAATTAAATCGACAGTTTTTTATTCGCGTTGCCTGCATGGATGTAGGTAAGGGGCGTGAGCAGGATGCGGAAGCTTTTATTCGCGTTCATTTGCGGAAGATTCAAAATCATATGGTAGTTCTCCCACTGTAACCACCGGCCCATCCGCATTATTCAGAAACAGCCTGCCTTCACTGTCTGCAATCTGTATCACTGCCAGTGCGTCATAACCGGATTCCGGGTTCTTTTC
>JAJRTD010000321.1 GCA_024278435.1 Gammaproteobacteria bacterium
CGCATGACCTGCGCACTGCCCCAGTCAATATTCCGGAACAGGCAATCATGCGCCTGGCGCATGCCGGTCAGTACATAGCCGCCATCCTCAGCCGGCACAAAAACCACTTCTGCCTGTGACTGCAGACCCTTTATTGCCTGCTCAATCATTGCCGCATCCAGCGCCGGTGCATCGGTGCCGATTACAATACACTGCCGGTAAGCCTGCAGCGCCTGCTTTATTCCGTTATACATGCGCTGCCCCAGGTCGCTGCCGGTTTGTGCCAGCAGGCTGACCGGGTATTGCTGCCGGCAGGCGACAAAGCTTTCATGCCCGGTGTCAGGCGCACACATCAGGAAAACATCACACAAGGGCTTTTCAAACAACATCAGCAGCCGCTGCTGAATCAGCTCCTGCTGCAGCTGTGTTGCCGCCTGTACACCGATATCCGCAATTAAACGGGTATTGACCCGCCCTGGCTGTGGTGCCTTGGCAAACAGCAGAACAACCGTGTCGTCATAAAACATCAGCGGTATAACCGTGCCAGTTTTTCAGGTGGCACACCAAGAAAATACAGCAGGCGCAACTTCCACATCAGCAGTACCGTTGCCACCACTCCCCTGGACTCCCAGCGCCGGCTGGAAGTTGTCGCTTTATGGTTGATACACACCGGCCTGGAGATTTTTTTCAGTGCCCGGCTGATAGCGATATCTTCCATCAGCGCTATTTCGGGAAAGCCCCCAACTTTTTTAAAAAGGCTGCTTGCAACAAAGATGGCCTGGTCACCGGTGGCTATAGAGCTCAACCGTGAACGCAGGTTCATCAGGCGTTCAATCAGACGAAAAACCGGCTGCTTACCGGACAGGCGAATATCAAAACGTCCCCAACCGTTTTTCTCGTGGCAGTGGCGGCGAACCAGCGCCAGGGCATCCTCCGGCAGGCGGGTATCAATATGCAGAAACAGGAGAACATCCCCCGTCGCCAGTGCCGCCCCACTGTTCATCTGCATGGCCCGCCCGGGCATGGATACAACTACCTGCGCGGTCACCTGGTAAGCCAGCATCAGGGTATTGTCACGGCTGCCGCCATCAACAATGATCACTTCATGCCCTGACTGACAATAAGACCGCAGGCAATCAGAAGCCGCCGACAGGCTGTGTTCCTCGTTTAACACCGGAACAATAATCGATATTTTCACTGGCTGAGCAGTCATTCTCTACAACTGTTGAGATACGGGAGTCAGATCAGGGCGCCGCCACAGCTGCTTCCCTGCCCCGCTGTACAACCGTAACAGTGATCCATGATGGCGATATCCTGGCCACTGAAGTCGGACTGCAGCAGGTCATTGAGGCGGGTCTTTTCGGCGGCCAGCCCGGCACCGAGGTTCAGCATCTGGTTAAAGTCACAGTCATAGACATAACCCTGCCAGTCCACGCTTAAGGTGTTCCGGCACATTACCGAGGCCAGATTTTCCTTGCAGTACGACGACTTTAGCAGCTGCATGTATTCGCTGAACTGCCCTCTGGATATCAGAGTACTGCCAAAACGTTTTATCGGCATATTGACGATGGTATAAAGATGATTAAAGCGGATATCAAATTGCTGCTGCAAGTGCTGCCGGTAAGCCTGCTCAAGTTCATTCTGCGATGGCGGCAGATTGATGCCCTGCGGATTAAAAACCAGGTTAAGCAGCAACTGAGGTTCAGCCCCGTAACCCAGGCGGTTTAATAATTTCAAGCCCTCGATACTCTGCCTAAAGACACCTTTTCCACGTTGTGCATCAACATTCTGCTCCAGATAACAGGGCATGGAGGCAACCACTTCGACCCGGTTGTCCGCCAGGAACGCAGCGGTTTCCTCGTAACCGGGCTCGGTCAGCACTGTCAGGTTACAGCGATCAATAACATGCACACCCATGGCACGTGCTTCCCGAACCAGCAGGGAAAAATCGGGATTCATTTCCGGCGCGCCGCCGGTCAGATCCAGGGTTTTAATACCTTTGACCCGCAGAAACTCCAGCACATCGTTAATGGTTGCCGTTGTCATTATTTCCTTGCGCCGCGGGCCGGCATCAACATGGCAGTGCAGGCATTGCTGGTTGCACAAATAACCAAGGTTAACCTGCAAGGTCTCCAGCGTTGTACGCTTGATTGGCGGGAAATCGGTTTTAACCAGTAAATCAAAAGTATCTTTCATCGTTTTTTATAAAAGGCCTGTTAATTACGAAACAGTAAACAGAGACCATACAGCCGGCTTTTTGTTCATACATACCAACTATTATACGGTTATCGACTGACAATAAAAAAGGCCGGTCGAAACCGGCCTTGTGCAATTCCAGGCAATGAGCAGATCAGAGGACTTTACCCATCAGGGCAAATGACTTGACGAATGCCGATGCCAGGCTGGGATCTTTGATCATGGTGGCATAATCACCCTTGTTAAAACGTAACTTTCGTGAGGTATAGGCAATACCCAGCTTCATCAAACCCGGCGGTTTGGCAACCAGCGACATCCAGTCATCCTTTGATGCCCGGATATCCCATTTGATTTCATCAACCGGTGTGTCGTTTACGGTATCAACCAGGCCGTTTTTTATTGACATTATAAATGAAGGATCTTCATTTTCAGACAACCCAAAAGCAACAACAGAATTAAAACCTGCTCGTTGCAGCGATGATGTGATCTCCTCATCCGAATTCCACGCATCCATATACGACTGAGCCCATTCACTTGAGAATAAATCTGCCATTGAGTAAATCCCGTTTTTATTAAATTTATTAAAAGATACACAGAGTTTCTATGAAAAAAATGTTTTTGTCAAAAGATTCAGTAACTTCCAATAAATCTTATATACGCATTCTAATTTAAATGCGGCATTATTCCATGCTAAAGCATAAAAAAACAATGGCAGTTCCACCGTTTAGTTAAAACCAAAGCTTATATATAATTTTGCACCCAGGCTTTAATATCCGCCGCACCCATTGCTCCGGCCTGCCGGGCAACCTCTCTGCCATTTTTAAATATAACCAGTGTCGGAATGCTGCGAATATTCAACTGCCCTGCAATGTTCTGCTCATCTTCGGTATTCAATTTAGCCAGACGCACCATCGGTTCCAGTTCTGCCGCGGCCTGTTCAAATGCCGGCGCCATCATCTTGCAGGGACCGCACCACGGTGCCCAGAAATCAACAACCACAGGGATCTCATTGCGCTGAATGTGTTTCTGAAAATTACCGGTATTCAAGGCTACCGGGTGATGATTAAACAGCGGCTTGTGACACTTGCCACAGGCAGGACCGGCAGACATCTTGTCCACCGGAATACGGTTAGTGGCATCACACGAGGGACATACAATATGTTTTGTATTGCTCATAATAATCTCTTTTTAAATCAGTGAATTACATCCTTATATGCGGGCAGTTACCAGGATTTCAAGCAGCTTCGCTATTTCGTTCTTGCAATGCAGAAAACAGTCAATCGATTGGCGTAAATGGTCAATTAAAACCTGGATACAGTCAGTATTCTCTAGCTAAGGATGCTCTGAATAAGTTCTTATTGTCATCCTGAGCGAAGTCGAAGGATCTTATACCACCGTGTAATCAGATAGTTACGGAGCATAAGATTCTTCGCTGCGCTCTGAATGACACTTATTCAGAGTATCCCTGAACACTACTTCAGGAGGTTTATATGCTGAATCTATATAAAAAACAAAATGACGCCCTGGTCGAGTTCAGAATTAAAGCGCACCTAAGGAGTTATTTAAAAGACCCGCTGAATATTGATGATGATCTAATGCAGGACGCTATAGAAAAACTGAAAAAAATCCCCTATGAAGATAAAGACCCGACGGATTCCGTTGTCGTCGAATTGATACTAGATGCATATCGCATGGGCGCTTTAAAGTATAACGACCTGACAATGGAAGGCTGTCGCCTGGTGCGCAACAGCAAGCATCGACGTCACCACTCCCCGAATAACGACCGGGTGTATCAAAACCAGATACTGAGAAACCTGTATCAGTAAATACACCTGCAGACATAAAAAAACCTCGCAATA
>JAJRTD010000322.1 GCA_024278435.1 Gammaproteobacteria bacterium
GCCTGCCGGCTGGTGGAAAAAGTCGGACCGGCCGAAGCAACCACCCTGGTGCTGGGAGAGAGTGGCACCGGTAAAGAGCTGTTCGCAAAAGCCTTGCATCGCCTGAGTTCACGACACAATAAACCCTTTATCGCGCTGAACTGCGCGGCGATTCCGGATAACTTACTGGAAAGCGAGTTGTTCGGTTATGAAAAAGGTGCTTTTACCGGGGCAGTCAGCCAGACTCGAGGAAAGATAGAAATCGCCGATGGCGGCACCCTGTTCCTGGACGAGATTGGTGACATGCCGATGCCGCTACAGGCAAAGATGCTGCGCTTTTTGCAGGAAAGAGTCATCGAGCGTATCGGTGGGCGCAAGACCATCGAGGTTGATGTCCGTATTATCTGTGCAACTCACCGTAAACTGGATCAGTTAATCCAGCAAGGCGAGTTTCGTGAGGATCTGTTTTACAGGATAAGTGAAATTATTATTGATATTCCTCCGTTGCGTGAACGTGAAGGCGATAAATTGCTGCTGGCACAAACCTTCCTTGATCTATTTAGTGAGAAAAACGGCCGGACTTTCCGTGGTTTCAGCGAAGATGCCCGGGCATCAATAGACGGCTATTCCTGGCCGGGCAATGTCCGTGAACTGGAAAACCGGGTAAAACGGGCCGTGGTGTTGTCGGAAAACGACCGAATCACATCATCTGACCTGGGTTTTGATGACGGCAGTGAGCAGGGGCAATTACTGAACCTGCGTGAAGCCAGGGAGCAGGTGGAGCGCCAGGTCATTCAGCGCGCCCTGTTGGTGCATGATAATAACGTTACCCATGCTGCCGAGGCGTTGGGGATCAGCCGTCCTTCTCTATACAGCCTGCTGAAAAAACTTGATATGCCGGAACCCGGGAAGTGAGTGACGGGTCTGTGCGCAATGCGTGGCGCTTAGCCGGCGTTTCACTGTTGGGTTTATTGTTGCTGATATTTGTTTTATATCAGCAGACGATTATCTACCTGGTTGGTATCTGGAACCAGCTGGAGCAGGGCAACTATGCTCACGGTTACCTGGTTGTGCTGATCAGTGCCTGGCTGGTTTTTGAGAACCGGAAGAAGCTTTCAGCATTGATCCCCTGTCCGGATTTCAAGGCGGTAGTGGCGATTGTGCCTGCTGTGCTGCTATGGGTGGTTGCGGTACTGGTCGATATCGAGATGTTACAGACGGTGGCTTTGCTGCTGTTGATGCTGTCTATTATCTGGTTGCTGCTGGGTGTCCGCATCAGCTGGATACTGTTATTCCCGGTGCTGTATATCGGTTTTGCCCTTCCGATCTGGTTCCCCCTGTCGCCTCTATTGCAGGATTTAACGGCGGATATTGTATTCTGGTTGATCAGGGTGCTGGAAGTGCCGGCTTTGCGTGAAGGCAATATGATCGTTGTTCCGGCCGGCCGCCTGTCTATCGAGGAAGCCTGCAGCGGCCTGCGCTACCTGCTGGCGGCCTTAACCCTGGGCACGCTTTATGCCTATTTGAACTATGCCACGCTTCGCAGTCGGTTGCTGGTGGTGCTTGTATCGGCCGTAGCCGCCGTGGCGGCCAATATTATCCGGGTTTTTACCGTGGTTTATCTTGGCTACAGCTCTGATATGCAACACCCGCTGGTATATGATCACCTGGCCTTTGGCTGGTACATATTTGCCGGGCTGACGGTGGTATTGCTGTTTTTTGATGCGTGGCTGCAGCGAAGGCGGCCGCCTGTTTCGCATCAGGTGCCGGAAGCCGAAGTGCAGAGCCGGCAGGCCTCGTGTGCACACGGCAAAACAGGGCTTGTCGTCCCGGTTCTGCTGGCGGTGCTGCTGGCTTCTTCAGGCCCGTGGGCTGTCCACCGGGTAAAAAACCAGGCGCCGGCGGATCTGTCACAGCTGAACCTGGAATTGCTCGCGGATACGCAGCAGTGGACGGTTTTGAATACGGTTGATGATGACTGGCAGCCGCAGTATCCGGGTGCCAAAGTGTATAGAATGGCGCTGCAGGACAGTAATCAGCATACAGTGTACCTGTTCCTGGGCCTGTATGCTGCACAGGAACAGGGCAAAGAGCTGATTAATGATTTAAACCGGATCAGTGATAACAAGGTGTGGCGTATCGGTCACCAGCGAGCCGGCAGGTATAATACGGGCAACTGGCAGGTGCTGGAGCAGGTGATTAAAAAGAGTGCTGGCAGTCAACGCCTGGTATGGTACTGGTATCACGTTGCCGGCTATAACACGATTAATCAATACCAGGCAAAAGCCATGCAGGCCCTGGGCCTGTTAACGGGGCGCAGGCAGGCGGCAATCGTTGCCATTGCGGCCGATATGGATGACGAAGTGGAATCTGCCCGTGAAAAACTGGCACGCTTTGTTGAAGACATGCATCCGGCTATTGATCATGCCATTGATGCAAAGAGGTAATGTCCGGAAAATCAGCAGGAGAGAGCAGACAAAATAGTTCTGATTCCATGCAATAAAAGAATTATTTATCGAGATATCGACTAAAATGATATTTTTAGACTGGGATTTAATAAAGTCGGTCGTTTTTCTGTGTGTACACAAATGTTACATATTGTTGTTTATTTTTAGAGTAATGAAGGAATGAGAGATCAGTTAATATTAATCTATAGCTATCTGCATGGCATATGGCGGTACCGCTGGTCAGCGCTGGCGATTTCATGGGTGGTGGCGATGCTGGGCTGGGCTGTGGTTTATGCTATGCCGAACCAGTATACATCGAAGGCCGTAATGCATATTGATACCAAGTCGGTGATGAAGCCGTTGCTGGAAGGGCTGGCAGTGGAATCCGATGTAGAAGCCGGGCTTAATGTAATGAGCCGGTTGTTGCTGAGCCGGGCCAATCTGGAAGAAGTTGTCAGAGATACAGACCTGGATTTGCAGGCAACAGATTCTGAAGCAATGGACCGGCTGGTGGCCAAACTGGCCCGGTCTATTGAGTTTAAAGAAGGCAAGCGCGAGAAGCGTGTAAAAAACAACAACATTTATGTACTCAGCTACCAGGGTGATTCTGCCGAACTGGTTTACCAGATCGTTTCCAAGTTGCTGAACACCTTGATTGAAACCACGTTGAATTCAGCCCGTACCGATACGGCGGCAGCCCAGGCATTTCTTGATCAGCAGATCAAGATATATGAAAAACGCTTAACGCTGGCTGAGCAGCGGCTGGCTGATTTCAAGCGTGCGAACCTGGGTTATATGCCCGATGAAACGGGTGGTTACTACAACCGACTGCAGCGGGAGCAGGCGGAAGTCGAAAGTATTGAGTCCGAGTTGCGACTGGCAAAACGCAGGCTGGTTGAAATGCGTAAGCAGCTGCAGGGAGAGACGCCACTGCTTGATGATAATAGCTATGGCGGCGCAAATGTAATGAAGTTGCGCAGTTATCGGGAACAGCTGGAAATTCTGCTGACGCAGTATACGGAACAGCACCCGGATGTACAGGCGCTGCGCTCTGCAATTGCAGATGTGCTGGCAAAAGAAAATACAGAGGGAGATGATTCGGTGAACATGGGCTCCAGCGCCTCGGTTGAATTTAACCCGGTTTATCAGGATTTGAAAGGTGATATCCATAAAACCAGTGTTGAAGTTGAAGCGCTGAAGATAAAGCTGGTGGAGAAGAAAAGCCAGGTCGAAGCACTTAAACAGTCGGTGGATATTATCCCGGACGTTGAAGCAAAACTTGCAAAACTGAACCGTGACTATGAGATTACCCGTGAACGCTATCTTAGTATGGTGGAAAGGAAAGAATCGGCACGCCTGGCGCAGGAAGTCGGGCAAAGTGGCAGCAATGTAAATTTTCGCATTATCGATCCACCGCGAGTACCGGCGAAGC
>JAJRTD010000323.1 GCA_024278435.1 Gammaproteobacteria bacterium
TCTTCTTCACGACGCGCCTGGTCAGCCCGCAGTTTTTCAAGCTCGGTCAGTTCAACCGGTTTTTCTTCCGTTTCACCGTCTACAGCTTCCACCTGCTCTGGTTCGACTGGACGGCTGATGGTGCGCTTGCGGCGCACTTCAACAGAAACGGTTTTCTGCCCGCTGCCGCCGACTTTCAGCTCACTGACTGACTTGCGTTTTAAAGCGATCTTGCGCGGTTTTTCAGCACTTTCATCACTGCTGTCCTTGCCGTGACGACCTCTTAAATAAGCCAGCAATGTCATTTTATCTGCATCAGACACCAGTGCATCAGGCGAGGTAATATGACCCAGCCCGGCATCTTTTATCTGTTCAAGCAGGCGTTCGACCGGTGCGCCAACGACACTTGCTAGTTGTTTTACTGTTACTTCAGCCATTAATTATTCTCAGTCGTTTTATTGTTTTTCAACCTGGTTTTCTGTCTGTTCTTCTGCTGTATCTTCCGAGGCAAACCACGGCGCACGTGCCGTCATAATGAGCGCCGATGCCTTGTCTTCATCCATACCCTCGATTTCCATTAGCTCGTCTACTGCCTGTTCTGCCAGGTCTTCCATCGTACAAACACCCTTCAGGGCCAGTTTGTTCGCCAGCTCGGTATCCATGCCTTCCATTGTCAGCAGGTCTTCCTGCGGTTTATTCTCTTCCAGTACTTCTTCCGTCATTATTGCCTGGGTTAACAGGTAATCGCTGGCACGATTACGCAGTTCGGCAACAATGTCTTCATCGAATTCTTCAATGCTTAACAGTTCGGCCTCCGGTACATAGGCCACTTCCTCGATGGTAGTAAAGCCTTCAGCAACCAGGATTTCCGCCACTTCGGTATCCACGTCCAGGCTCCTGGTAAACACGTCCAGGTACTTGGCGCTTTCTTCAGCGTTTTTGGACTCGTATTCCTGCTCGGTCATGACATTCAGTTCCCAGCCGGTTAACTCACTGGCAAGGCGAATATTCTGGCCGCCACGGCCGATGGCCATGGCCAGTTTATCTTCTTCTACCGCAATATTCATGCTGTGCGCATCTTCGTCAACGACCAGGGAAAGCACCTCAGCCGGGGACATTGCATTGATGACAAACTGTGCCGGGTCATCATTCCATAAAATAATATCAACACGTTCACCACCGATTTCGTTGGAAACCGACTGTACGCGGGAGCCGCGCATACCGACACAGGCGCCGACCGGGTCAATGCGGTTGTCCAGTGCCCGCACTGAAATTTTTGCGCGCGAACCCGGGTCACGGGCGCCGCCGATAATTTCAATCAGGCCCTGGTCAACTTCCGGCACTTCCAGTTTAAACAGCTCCACCAGGAACTCCGGTGCGGTACGGCTGATAAACAGTTGCGGACCACGGGTCTCGGAGCGTACTTCCTTCAGGTAGCCACGCAGACGGTCACCGGGACGTACCGCTTCACGCGGGATCATGTCGGACTTGGGAATAAAACCTTCAACACCGCTGCCCAGGTCAAGGTATACATTGCCGCGCTCAACCCGTTTGACCGTACCCATGACCAGCTCGCCTTCACGACCCTGGTAGGCTTCAACAACCCGCTCACGCTCTGCTTCACGGACTTTCTGTACGATAACCTGCTTGGCGGTCTGCGCCGCAATACGGCCGAACTCGACCGAATCGATGGGCTCTTCAATATAATCACCGATCTGAATATCCGGGTTTTCAATCTGCGCCGCTTCCAGGGTGGTTTCACTCAGAGGGTTTTCCATCGGCGTATCATTATCAATCACCAGCCAGCGACGATAGGTATCGTAGTCACCGGTTTCACGGTCGATATCAACGCGAACTTCTATATCCTTGCCATGTTTTTTACGCGTAGCGGTAGCAAGTGCTGCCTCAATGGCCTCAAATATAATCTCCTTATCGACGCCTTTTTCATTGGAAACGGCATCTGCAACGTAGAGAATTTCCTTGCTCATGGTGTTAAACCCTCATTAAATAACTAGTCTATAAAATCTGGTCAAAACAGATTTTTTCAATAATAATTCAGCCGGATATTAAAATTCCGGCACAATCCGTGCCTTTTCAATGGCACTCATCGGTAAACTGATTTCTTCATCATCGGTTTCAATAACAACCGTTTCATCACTGGCCTGCAGCAGACGTCCAGTAAAATTACGCTGCCCTTCCAGCGGCATCACGGTTTTCAGCTTGACTTTTGAACCGGTAAAACGCTGGAAATCCTGCACCCGGCGTAATGGCCGGTCCAGGCCCGGTGATGAGACCTCCAGGTTGAACTGGCCGCGCACCGGTTCTTCAACATCGATCAGTGCGCTGATCTGGCGGCTCACTGCCGAGCAGTCATCAATATTGACACCGCCTTCTTTATCGATATAAAGGCGCAACACACCGTGTTTCGGATTGGGGAAATGCTCGATTTCGATCAAATCATATCCCATGCCGCTGACTACCGGCTCAAATAAATCCCACAAATGTGTCTGCTCTCGTCTCATTCAATAACTAACTGTTTACGTATATTTTACTGTCAAAATTTTAACTACAGTAACAAAAAGGCCCCGTAAACGGAGCCTTTCCAAAATTCCTGGGAATTCGCAAAAATCACGAGACACCGTCTCAAAATAGCTGCGCTACCAGGAAAACAAATTATGGTAGCGGGGGCAGGATTTGAGCCTGCGACCTTCCCATGGTTATAAACCATGAGTCCGACCACCTGTCGGGCTCATAACCCGAAGCACTATACACTGCTTCCGGATACGGACTCGATATAAATTTTGGTAGCGGGGGCAGGATTTGAACCTACGACCTTCGGGTTATGAGCCCGACGAGCTGCCAGACTGCTCCACCCCGCAACAACAAGACGCGGATAATACGGAATTATAGGAACAATTGCAAGATGCCA
>JAJRTD010000324.1 GCA_024278435.1 Gammaproteobacteria bacterium
GCCGGAGCCTGCTCGGTACCAGTACTGGCTGCGCTTGTTTTTTCAACTGCCGGTTCTGCCTCTGCTTTTACTTCGGGCGCTGCTGGCGCTGAAGATGATGGCGTGGCCGGCGGCGGTGAAGACGGTGCTGCCGGTGGCGGTGGCGGCGCGGCCGCTGGAGGTGATGGCGGCGGCGTTGAGTCTGAACCCATCTTGCCTTTTATCATGCCAAACACCATGCGCAATAAATTAAATATCATTTGCACAATAACAATAGTCCAGCTGACTATGCCCACCACAGCGCCGTATATCCGCATCCATAACGGCGTTTTGTATTCCTCTACAGCTGGGGCAGCAGGTTCTATTGTGTCATTCGGCCCGATGGCACAGGCTTCCGGAAATGCTTTTTTCGCTGAAATACAACCCAGTGGAATAACAAACAGCGTCAGCACGGTTGAAACGATAACACCGAACAGCAGGGAGATAGCCATGCCTTCAAAAATCGGGTCACTGAGAATAACACTTGAACCACCGACCAGGGCCAGGGCGGTAATAACAATCGGACGGGTACGTGCCTGACAGGCGTTAATCACCGCATCCCTGACATCGACACCGCGCTCGACTTCATGCCGGGTAAAGTCCACCAGCAGGATCGAGTTACGCACGATGATCCCCGCCAGTGCAATCCAGCCGATCATTGAGGTCGCGGTAAATTCTGCGTCAAACAACCAGTGGCCGGGAATAATACCAACCAGAGTCAGCGGAATCGGCGCCATGATAATGGAAGGGAAAATAAAGTTCTTAAATTCAACCACCACCAGCATGTAGATCAGCACCATGGCGATCATAAATGCACCGCCCATGTCGCGGAAGGTTTCGTAGGTAACCGTCCACTCACCGGTCCATTCAAAACCACTCTGTTTACTGTCTTTTGGCGGACCAAAAAAGCCGCCGTTAATGAAGCCGTGATCAACGGTTACCCCATCGGGTGCCACATAATCAGCCAGCATGTCATCAACCTGGAACATACCGTAAATCGGTGCCGCCAGTTCACCGGCATTTTCACCGGTGACAAATTCAACATCACGCAGATCCTTGTGGAAAATGACGTCCTGTTCCACGTCCTTCACAAAACGCCCCAGTTCAGACAATGGCAGCATCGAACCATCCGGCGCCTTCACCGGAATGGAACCCAGCCGTGAAAACTCGGAACGGGCGGATAAAGGCACCTGTAATACGATATAGGTCGGATCAACCACCGAGCCGCGCTTCAGGTCACCGACCACAAAACCACCCATGGCCATTTCCAGCGTCATATTGATGGAATCAATACTGACACCTTTGCGTAAAGCCTTGTCCCGATCGGCTTCAAATCGCCAGATTTCGTAGGACTCCTGCAGGTAATTGTCCACGTCGGTAATACTTTCCGCTTTTTCAAACATTTCGGTCATATCACGCGCAAACTGACGACGCGTTGCCTGGTCCGGTCCGTAGATTTCAGCAACCACTGACTGCAGCACCGGTGGACCCGGCGGCATTTCTACCACCTGTATACGCGCGCCTGCCTTTTTGGCTATCGGCGCCATCACCTCACGCATGGCGACAGCAATGTCATGACTGCTGCGTTCCCGGGTTGATTTATGGGTCAGCACCACCTGGATGTCGGCCTGCCACGGCTTTGATCTTAAATAATAATGGCGAACCAGGCCGTTGAAATTATAGGGTGATGCGGTACCGACATAAGCCTGCAATGACATTACCTCTTCGAACTTGCGGCCTTCTTCAGCGAGTTGTGCCG
Source organism: Gammaproteobacteria bacterium (assembly GCA_024278435.1). Classification (GTDB taxonomy): domain Bacteria; phylum Pseudomonadota; class Gammaproteobacteria; order SZUA-229; family SZUA-229. The sequence continues at coordinate 1,778 of JAJRTD010000324.1, forward strand.
CCAGGTTGGCGGTATCAATTAATGAGGTGCCCTCGGGGAAGTTGATAACGATATCAAATTCCGACTTGTTATCCAGTGGCAGCATTTTCACCGACACGGCCGTGGTATAAAACATCACACAACTAGCAAAGAAGACCACAAACAGTGACGCCAGGAAGCCGTAACCCAGTACACTGTTTTCCAGCAGCGGACAGATGGTACGACGGAAAAAACCACCAATACGCTCATTGGTTTTGTGTTCCTTCTCCGCCGCACGTTTTAACAACTCCATTGACGGCTTCATTTTGTTTGCCAGCCACGGGGTAAAGGCAAAAGCGGCAAACAGGGAGAACAGCATGGCAACCGAACCCAGGGTTGGAATCGGCGCCATGTATGGCCCCATCATGCCACGCACCACGCCCATCGGCATCAGCGCAGCAATAACGGTAAAGGTAGCAAGAATGGTCGGGTTACCGACTTCACGAACAGCTTCAACGGATACCTCTTCGCTCATATCCTCTTTCATCAACCAGTGCCGGTATATATTCTCGATAACCACAATGGCATCATCAACCAGGATACCAATGGAGAAAATCAGGGCGAACAGACTCACGCGGTCGATGGTCAGCCCCAGCACCATGGCGCTGAACACGGTAAACAGGATAACGATCGGAATAACGATCAGCACCACCAGCGCAGGACGCCAGCCCAGTGCAAAGAACACCAGCAGGGTAACGATACCGGTGGCAACAAACAGTTTGAAGATTAATTCATTGACCTTGTCATTGGCCGACTCGCCGTAGTTACGTGAAATATAGACGTTCACATTGTCCGGGATGATCTCACCCTTCAGTGATTCCAGCCGGTCAAGAATGGCGTTATAAACGGAAACCCCGTTACTGCCTTTCTTTTTGGCAATGGCGATGGTGACCGCCGGCGAACCATTGGCGGTTTCACCCTCTACACTGGCCGGGCCAGTGTAATGGGTCACCATGCTATGCACCTCTGAGGGGCCATGCAGAACATTGGCTACATCACGGATATAAACAGGGATGCCGTTGCTGATACCGACGACGATGCTTTCCACATCCTGGGCAGACTGCAGGAAGGAACCGGTATAAACCTTGAAACTCTTGTCCCAGGCTTCGATGTCACCCACGGATTTTTCACTGTTGGCCTGCTGAATCACCTGCGCAATCTGCGGCAGGGTAATACCGTAACCGGCCAGTTTTTCCGGCAGCACTTCAACCCTGAGTTCTTCCTTGCGGCCGCTGACCACAAAACCCTGGTTGGAGTTGGGCACTTCACTGAGTTTTTGCAGGGTATCCAGCGCAATCAGGCGCAATGAGGCATCATCCACCTCGTTGGACCACAGGGTAATCGTAAGTCCCGGTACATCATCAACCGCTTTCGGCTTGACAATATAGCTGGTAATGCCCGGCGGCATGACGTCACGGTTTGAATTAAGCTTGCTGTAAACCTTGGTCAGCGAGTTTTCCATTTCCTCGCCTACATCGAACTCAACCGTGACCAGTGCGGAATCACGTTGCGCGGCAGCATACACATGCTTCACACCCTGAATTTCGCTCATAATGCGTTCCAGCGGTTTTGCCGCCAGAGCGGCAACCTGCTCCGCCGAAGCGCCGGGATAACTGACAAAGATGTCGGCCATCGGCACCGAGATTTGCGGATCTTCCTGGCGCGGTGTAAACGCGATGCCGACCAATCCCATCAGGATAAAGATGATGATCAACATCGGCGTTAATGGTGAGTTAATAAATGCTTTTGCGGTCCAGCCCGCTACACCCAGGTTATGCTTTTTTGCTGTTTCCAGCTGATTATTTTCTTTATTATCTGCCATGAGGACTACTAATTGTTTTCAACAGTTCAAACCTGTTCGTGATACAACGACGAACACCTCCCAAACACCCGTTATATACAGCAGCAAACGGATGACACATGATTGCTAGTTATTGCGTCCACGGATCAGGATACGCTCACCCGGCTTCAGCCCGGACAGGATCGTTACCGTGTTTTCATCAATCACTTCACCGATACGGACCAGACGCATTTTCGGCTTGTTATCTTCGTCAATAACTTCCACCGACGGCAGACTGCCTTTTTTATTGATCGCGGCCATCGGGATAACCGGCAGGGCCCGGGTGGGTGAACTGACATCAGGAATCATGACTTCTGCATACATACCCGCGCCACCCGGAACGCCTTCAGGCAGGTCAAACTTGACGGTTACTGTATGCTGCTGACTGTCTGCCACCGGTGAAATCTGTGCCACGCGGGCGTTCACCTGGGTATTACCCACGTCCAGACGGGCGGGAACCACCATGCCTTTTTTCAGCCCCGGCATCAAACGCGCCGGCACTTCCGCCTGTATACGCAGGAATTTTGAATAGGAAAATACGATCAGCGGCTGACCCGGCTGTACGGTATCGCCGATTTCAACCATCTTTTTCATGATTACGCCGTCAAACGGAGCAATCGCCTGGGTGTCACGCAACTTGGCATTAATGGCACGCAAGGCTGACTCGGCCTCGGTTATGTGCGAGCGCGCAGTTGCCACCTGTGTGCCCTGGGTAACCAGGTCGGCATGGCGCTCGATGCTCTTGTTGCCGTTATTAAGAAAACCGTTGTCATTGAAATTATTAAAGAAACCGTCAAACATGGATGGCATACCCATGCCGGCCATCGGCCGTGGATTATAGACACGTGGATTCCACAGCTCGCGGTTGTACTGAACCTGGGCATTCTGCATGGCGTTTTTGGCCGAGCTCAACTGTGCTTCAGCTGCTATTTTCTTTGCCTGCAGGTCATCATCGTTGATTTTCACCAGCACGGTACCGGCGGTAAACTCATCACCTTCCTCACCGGCAATATTGACAATACGTCCCGGTATCTGTGCTGCAAGGGTAACTTCCTTGAGCGGAATAACGCTGCCCCCGAGAATCACGTAACCACCATGCGGTGCAACACCAACGGTAATTACGCTATCTGCCTGCGCCTGCGCAGACCACCCGGTAACAAGTGTCAGCGTGAGATAAAAGGGGAATTTCATTCGATTAATTATTGACATGCCCAAAGCTACCTTCATGTTCATTTACATAAAATAACGAGTAATACCACAACAAAAAGTGATATGTTCGGACAATACAGATTGCACTGTGGCCTGATAAATTGCAAGGTTTTTTGTAGCCTTATCACCACTTTATAAGAAATGCAGCCGACAGCAAACCCTGATTCGGGCAGAATCTCATCAAAGCGGCCATTGTTGCAGATGGCTGAAAAATATCCGCCTGTGCACCGTTAACTGTTTTCCCATGAAAACGAGAGAACCTGCTCAATGGCACGGCTTCGGGTAAATACCATTAACAGGCGATCAAGCCCCAGCGCCACACCCGAACATTCGGGCAAACCGGATTTCAGTGCCGCAATAAAATTCTCATCAATCGGGTTTTGCGCTTTGGCGGCCTGCTGGCGGGCACGATTTTCCTGCTGAAAACGGCTTAACTGCTCATCAGCATCGGTCAGCTCATGGAAGCCGTTCGCCAGCTCGACTTCACCAAAAAACAGCTCAAACCGTTTTGCCACCGTAATCCCCTGTTCATTTACAGCTGTTTTGGCCAGCGCACACTGCGATGCCGGGTAATCATACATAAAGGTAAAGCGCTCTTTTGCAAACCCGGGCAGCACCAGCTGCATCAGCAACCAGTCCAGCCACTGGCCAAGATCATCATCCGGCCCAAGTCCCTGCGGTATCTCGATGCCTTTCTCCAGTGCCAGCTGATAGCACTGCCGCGCATTTGCCTGGTGCGGGTTTATGCCGGCAAACGTCTCAAAAGCCTGCTGATAGCTCAGGCGCTCAAACCCGGCATCATCAATGCTGATATGCGGCGACAGCTGACACAGGTGTTTTATCAGCTGTTCAAGCTCATCCATTAACTGTGGCATATCAAAACCAATACGGTACCACTCCAGCAGGCTGAACTCTGGGTTGTGATACGGCCCCAGCTCATCATCACGAAAGGCCTTGCATATCTGATAGATCGATTGCTGCCAGTCAGCCAGCAAACGTTTCATGGCATATTCAGGCGACGTGTTCAGATAGCAGTGCTGTTCACGAAAGCACGACTGCAGGCTGTCCAGGTGCGGATCGGTGCTTGCAAAGTGTGAAAGCAGCGGGGTTTCAACTTCAATCACCCCGCGCTCATCAAAAAAAGCCCGGATATTTTTCAACATCCGGGCTCTTTGCAGCAGGGTCTCCCTGGCGGCTTTTGTCTGCCAGTGACTTGCTGCCATCGCCTGAACCTGTAGCGAACGCATGATTAACAACCGGAATCAGGCTCGCGAGACATAGTCACCGGTACGGGTATCAATTTTTAATATATCGCCTTCTTCGATAAACAGCGGCACTTTAACCTCGGTACCGGTTTCCAGCGTTGCCGGCTTGGTAGCGCCCTGCGCGGTATCCCCTTTCAGCCCGGGGTCGGTGTGGGCAACGGCCAGTTCGACAAAATTTGGCGGGGTAATGGATAGCGGCGCGCCATCCCATAAAGTCATGACACAGGCTTCCTGGCCTTTTATCCATTTCACCGCGTCACCGACAGCAACTTCACTGGCGGCATACTGCTCAAAGGTTGTCGGCTCCATAAAGTGCCAGAATTCACCGTCACTGTACAAATACTCCACATTCATTTCATCAACGTCAGCGGCTTCCACTGATTCCGTTGATTTGAATGTGCGTTCCAGCACCCGGCCGGTCCGCAGGTTTTTTGCCTTGATCTTGTTAAATGCCTGTCCCTTGCCCGGCTTCACCACGTTGTTTTCGGTGATCGAACACGGATCGCCATCAAGAATTATCTTCAAGCCGTTTTTAAACTGATTTGTACTGTATGTTGCCATGTTAAACTTCTGCCTGTTAGCGTTAGCTATGAATGCTATATTACTAGCCATAAAAAATTGTTGCTATATTACCCTGATTTTCCTGTAACTTAAATCTGTAACTTAAAGCGCCATTTATCAGGCACCATCGCCCCATAAAAACCCACCCGATAAAATCACCAGATAAAACCATGTTACTACCTGCCGGACCTATTTCAGAACCTGAGCAAACGCAGCAGGCCGCCAGCCGCCAGCCAACAGGCTGGAAAAAACAACTGGCGAATGCCACCACCTCGGCCGTCGCATTGCTGGAAAGGCTGGAACTGGGCCAGCATATCGGGGAAGCAGACCTTGATCCCGACTTCAAATGCCTGGTCACCGACAGCTATATTAAAAAAATGCAGGCCGGCAATATCAATGACCCGCTGCTGCGCCAGGTATTGCCTTTGGCCATGGAAAACAGCAATTCAATACAACACAGCGGGTCCAATGACCCGGTTGGTGACATCAATGCCATGGTCTCACCGGGGTTGCTGCACAAGTACCATGGCCGCGCCCTGATCATCAGCACCCCGGCATGTGCCATTCACTGCCGTTACTGTTTTCGCCGCTCCTATCCCTACCAGCAGTCATCCTGTGACCGAAAAGCACTGGACAATGCGCTGCTGTATTTACACGATCACCCGCAGATTGACGAAATCATTCTCAGTGGCGGCGACCCGCTGGTTCTCGATAATGAAAAACTAAAGCACCTGCTGCTGCAGCTGGAAACCGTTTCCCATATTAAAACCCTGCGCATCCATACACGCCTGCCGGTTGTTTTACCCGACCGCATCAATGCCGGCCTGTTACAACTGCTGCAGTTTTCCCGCTTCCAGGTGGTAATAGTGATACATGCCAACCATGGCAACGAACTGCAGGCCGATGAACGCAGGGTGTTAAACCTGCTGCACCAGGCGGGTGTCACCCTGCTTAACCAGAGCGTTCTGCTAAAAGGCGTCAATGACGATGCCGGGACACTAATCCAGCTCAGCAAGCGATTATTTGAATGCAAAACCCTGCCCTATTACCTGCATCTGCTCGACCCGGTCCGCGGCGCCATGCATTTTGACGTCGACCGGCAAACCGCACTCAAACTGAGGCAGCAGATGGAAGAAAAGCTGCCGGGCTATTTATTGCCCCGGCTGGTACGGGAAATTCCCGGAAACC
>JAJRTD010000325.1 GCA_024278435.1 Gammaproteobacteria bacterium
CAGGGTTCTTGCCCCGGTGTCACTTGCGTAAACGTTCTTCCATTTATCCATCTCCTGCTTGCGTCCTTTATACAAAACGCCGGCACGGTCGGTAATAATAATATTCTGTTTCGGCAGGCCGGCACTGACCAGCTGGTTCAGGCAGGCCAGTGCGGCGGCCCCGGCTCCGGCCGTCACCAGGTGGATATCCTGTATTTTTTTACCGGTCACTTTAAGGCCACTCAGGATAGCGGCAGTGACAATAATCGCAGTGCCATGCTGGTCATCATGAAACACCGGTATCTTCATGCGCTCGCGCAGGCGCTGTTCAATTTCAAAACATTCCGGTGCTTTTATGTCTTCAAGGTTAATACCGCCGAATGTTGGCTCCAGTGCAGCCACGGCATCGACAAACTTGTCGATATCCGGCTGATCAATTTCAATATCAAATACATCAATATCAGAAAACCGCTTGAATAAAACCGCCTTGCCTTCCATTACCGGTTTCGATGCCAGCGGTCCGATATCACCCAGTCCCAGTACCGCGCTGCCATTGGTGATCACCCCGACCAGGTTGGAACGAATGGTGTAATCAGCCGCCTTATGTGGATCTGCTGCAATAGCAGTACAGGCCAGTGCCACGCCCGGCGAATACGCCATGGAGAGATCATGCTGTGTTGCCAGCGGTTTGGTTGCGGTAATACGCAGTTTTCCTGGAATGGGAAAGCGGTGATAATCCAGCGCCTCCTGATCACTTTTATCAGTGGCTTTAGTGTTCTGATCATCTGACATGATGACACCGTTATTTTTGTTATTTATTAAAATAGTAGACGAAATTGCCAGCGGTTGGTTCATTCGCCTGTTTTATGAAACAATGCATGAAATAATGTAATACAGAAACACCTTAACACCGATTGAATAACACAATCGCAACAACTGATCCGAAATAATAAGGCCATCGACTGGCACAATAAAAATAATCCTATGGCAAATAGCAGAATACTCGCTTTATACCTTGGCCCGATAGCCGCCCTGCTCATCTACTTTGCGATGATTGCTGATTCCTCTACCGACAATAATGCGGCACTGGCAATCACTGCCGCGGTTACCGTTATCTGTGTTATCTGGTGGGTGTTTGAACCGGTACCCATCCCGGTGACTTCGTTAATACCGCTGGCCGTGTTCCAGATCAGCGGTGTTTTAACAAAGGACGAAATCGGCCAGTCCTATGGCAGCCCGTTAATCCTGTTATTACTCGGTGGCTTTATCCTGTCAAAATCCATGGAACGCAGCGGCGCGCATTTACGCCTTGCCCTGTTTATGGTCAACCTGTTCGGCAACAGCAGCAGTAAACGGCTGGTGCTTGGTTTTATGGTGACTGCCGCTGCTCTCAGCATGTGGATATCCAACACTGCCACTACCCTGATGTTATTGCCGGTAGCCATGGCTGTCGCACACCAGGCGGAAGACAAGCAGGTCACCGTGCCATTAATGCTGGGCATCGCCTATGCTGCCAGTATCGGCGGCATCGGTACCCCGATTGGCACGCCACCGAACCTGGTGTTTATGCAGGTTTATGAACAGCAGTTCAACCATAATATCGGTTTTACCGAATGGATGAGCTGGGGCATTCCTGTTGTACTGTGCATGATTCCGGTCACCTGGTTATGGCTGACCCGAAAACTGACATTCAGTGGCGGTTTTAACATGCCCGAGGTCGGCTGCTGGAGCAGTGTAGAAAAAAGGGTAATGATGATTTTCACCCTGACTGCAATCGCCTGGATAACCCGCAAGGAACCTTTTGGCGGCTGGAGCAACTGGCTGGACCTGCCCGCGGCCAATGATGCATCGGTGGCGTTAATCGCTGTGATTTTAATGTTTGTGGTTCCTGCCGGAAAAGACAGGGAAGACGGCGAAAGACTGCTGGACTGGAAAACCGCCAGCACCATTCCATGGGGCATCCTTTTACTGTTCGGTGGCGGCATCTGCCTGGCCAAGGCATTCGGTGTTTCCGGTTTAAGCAGCAGCATCGCCGAGAACCTGGCGGGCCTGTCTACCCTGCCGGTGTGGCTGATGATCTTTGCCATCTGCCTGGGGGTTACCTTTCTTACCGAAACCACCAGCAATACCGCCAGCACAGTGCTGCTGATGCCGGTTCTGGCCGCAACGGCAATGGGCTCGAATATTGACCCGAAGCTGTTAATGATACCGGCAACCATCAGTGCCAGTTGTGCCTTTATGATGCCGGTGGCAACCGCACCTAACAGTATTGTTTATGGCAGCGGTTTTTTTACCACAAGGAACATGGCAAAAGAAGGAATCATTCTAAATTTCACCGGGGCGGTCATCATTACCGCACTGTGTTATATGATTCTGGTGTAGTATTATTTATCACACTCAACTGGATAAAGGAGGTTCTTGGCTATGAGTGAATTCAGACTTGGAAAACGCTCCCTCAGCGAACTCAATGGAGTCCATTCCGACCTTGTCAAAGTGGTTAAACGCGCCATTGAGATTACCGTTCAGGACTTCTCTGTCCACGATGGCATCCGTACCCTGGAAGAACAGAAGAAACTGGTGGAACGCGGCGCCAGCCAGACACTGGCGTCACGGCACATCAGCGGCCATGCCGTCGACCTGGTGCCTTATATCAACGGCAAGCTGCGCTGGGAATGGGTTCCCATATACAATATTGCCGAAGCGGTACGGCTGGCGGCGAAGGAAAATGACATTCCGATACGCTGGGGCGGTGCCTGGGATATTCTGCTAACCGAAAGTGATGATGCCACCGAAGACCTGGTCACCGATTATGTCGCACGCAGACGCAAGGCCGGAAAAAGAGCATTTATCGACGGCCCGCATTTTGAACTGCCCAAAGCCATCTACCCTGACAAACCGAAGCCCGGCGAATAACACCTGACTATAGAAACAAATCAGCAGTAAACAGATCACATCGGGAGCAAGGACATGAGTGACAGTGATAATAAGAAGAATTATGTTGAATATGATGGTAACGATGCAGACTATTGCGGCGCAGCCGAGGTAGTAGAAGCCGAGCTTGCCTCCCTGCAGCGGCGCAATAGTGATAAGGATAAACTCATGGGTCTGGCACTGTCCGGCGGCGGCATCCGTTCCGCCAGTTTCTGCCTCGGCGTTATGCAGGCCATGGCCAGACACGACAAGCTGAAGAAGTTTGATTATCTCTCCACGGTATCCGGTGGTGGTTATATCGGCGGATCGTTGTCCTGGTTATGGCACGGCAAATGGCGCCAGGGAACCGACTGCACAAGAACTTTCGGTACAACAAAAGACAACTTCCCTTATGGCACCGGCCCCCGTCATTCCAATCCCGATGAACAGCTGGACACCGAGCAGGCCCGGCTTATGCGCCACCTGCGCCAGCATGGAAAATACCTGGTACCCGGTCACGGCATAACGGCATTTTCATTTTTATCGGTCGTACTGCGCAGCATTACCATGGGCTTTGTTACCCTGCTGGTACTGGCCAGCATGTTGTTCCACCTTCTGCATTACTCACCTGCGTTTGACCCGGGTTTTTTTTCAAACACAATGATTCTTGACCTGGGCATAGCCGGCATCTTCATCTATATTGCGCTGTTACTTGCCTACGGTATTAGCGCAATCAAATACAGGAAAAAGGATGATGCAGAAAAAGCCTATTTATGGCGCAGGCGATGGGAAATCTGGATAAAACGGGTGTTAATAACCGTCATCATTGTTTTATTTATTGCCATTGTTTGTGAGTTGAGGGAGTACATTGATACAACGGTTCAAACAGCAGGTGGCTGGACAGCTATTGTCGGTGTTGCCATTGCCTGGTTCAGCCAGAACTCCTCAAAAAACAGCTTCCTTAAGGTCATCCCGAAAACCCTGCTGATATATGCCGGCGTTATCATTATGTTTACCGGCATGTTTGTGCTGTCCGACCAGATAGCCATTGCCGTTAGCAACATGCAGATGGGACTGGCCATACACGCAGCCGTAACCGGCCTGATTTTACTGTCTGCCTTTCTGGTACCTATCAATAAAGTATCGATTCATCGCTATTACAGGGACCGGCTGATGGAAACATTTACCCCCGATGTATGTGATGTACTTGCACCCGATAACAAGGATACAGACAACAATAAAAAATCACACCTTGCAAAAAAGGCAAATGAAACCAGTTTGCATGAGTGCTTGCCGGATGATGATAATGATATGCCCTACCATATCATTAATACCAATATGATCCTGGTCGAATCCGATATCGCCAAGTTCAGAGGACGTGGTGGCGATAATTTCATCCTGACCCCTTTGTACTGCGGATCCAATGCGACCGGGTGGCGGTTAACGAAAGAGTTTGCCGATGATTCCATTACACTGCCGACCGCAGTCGCTATTTCCGGCGCTGCGGCCAACCCCGACTCCGGTGTAGCTGGTGAAGGCCTGACCATTAATCCTGTAATATCGGCTTTAATGACCGTGTTTAATCTGCGCCTGGGTTACTGGACGGTTAACCCCGATCCTGAAATCATGAAAGAGCAGAACATCACTCCCAATTACCTGTTCCCCGGGTTTAACGGCCTGTTCCGTAAAAAGCTCGATGAAAAATCCCGCTATATCCAGTTGTCCGATGGCGGTCATTTTGAAAACCTGGCCATGTATGAATTACTTCGCCGCCGCTGCCGTTTA
>JAJRTD010000326.1 GCA_024278435.1 Gammaproteobacteria bacterium
AACCCGCTGCCTGTATTGATGAATATTTCATATTTTTCCTGATTAACTGTTTATTGCTTTACCGGGTACTTCTGCAACTTGCGCTGCAGGGTTCGCCGGTGCATACCCAGGGCGCGTGCTGCAGCAGAGATATTACCGTCATGCTGCTGCAGGATTTTCTGGATATGCTCCCACTCAAGACGGCGCACCGACATCGGTTTTTCCGGCAGCGGCGCTTCTGCATTTGCCACTTCACCCTGCAGTGCGGCTATGATCTGCTCAGGATCCGCAGGCTTGGTCAGATATTGTACCGCGCCCAGCTTGATCGCCTCGACCGCAGTGGCAATGCTGGCAAAACCGGTCAACACCAGCAGGTACATCTGCGGATAATTTGCGGACAGTTCCTGCACCAGTGTTAAACCGGATTCCTCACCGATGCGTAAATCAATAATGCCGTAGTCCGGCCGGTGCCCGGCAGCCAGCATTCTGGCGGTTTCACTGTTCAGCGCTTTTAGTACCGTATAACCCCGGCGCTCCATGTTACGTGCCAGCGCATCGCAGAAGACCGGGTCATCATCGACAATAAGCAGCTTTTTTTCAGCATCGTTGAGAGACATGTTACGCCTTCTCCTTTACACTCAACGGTAGTTGAATACTGGTGCATAAACCGCCCTGCTCATGGTTATACAGTTTTACCGAGCCGCCAAAGCGTTCAATGACTGCATGCGCCAGGAACAGGCCGAGGCCCATGCCATCCTGTTTGCTACTGAAAGGTATTTTCCCTGCCTGTGTTTTTGCCTCATCGTGCAAGCCGCTGCCAAAGTCACGAATTTCCATGTACAGCTGTTTATCATCCCAGCTTGCCAGCCAGTCGATATGCGACAGCGTTGCCTCGGCGGCATTATCCAGAATATTATATAAAGCCTGTGACAGGGTACGATCCACCAGCAGCGCTGGCACCGGCCTGCTGCCCTGCCACTGTGTTTTCACCTCAATGTCACAACGCGTTTGCTGCCACTGATCAAGTAGCTGCTGCAGATAATCATCAACTGCAAGTACACCACCATCACTGGCTGATACATTGCCGGCGGAAACCGACAGTTCTGCCAGTGCCTCCTTGCAGCGCTCAATCTGCAACCGCAGGGTCTTGATGTTTTCCCGGCTCACGGCATCATCCGCTTTGCAGTCGTGCTGCAACTCATCGGTGATCAGCGCCATGGTTCCCAGTGGCGTACCCAGGGCATGCGCGGTGCTGGCCGCCAGTGTGCCAATGGCAACCAGCCTTTCATTTCGCAGCGCATCCTCCCTGGCTTTAACCAGTACCTGCTCCTGCCGGCGCAGGCTGTTGCCCATGCCAACCACAAAATAAGCCACCATGATGGCGCTGACAACAAAGCCCAGCCACATACCAAAAACATGCAGGTTAAATGATTCAGTGTGGTTATGATGCGCCTCCGGCAGCGGGATGTACTGCCAGATTAAAAAACTGTAACTGGCGACGGTAATCGCTGCCAGCGTCCAGGTGTATCTCGATGACAGCACCGCTGCTGAAATAGTAATCGGCAGCAGATAGAGAAAACCAAAGGGATTGGTTGCACCGCCGGTAAAATAGAGCAGTGTGCTGAGCACAGCAATATCAAACAGCAGGTGGTAAAAAAATTCCTGGTCACTGATTTCATGCCGATGGTTTTCAGGCTGGCGAGCAACCCGCTGCCATGCAAACAGGTTAAAGACTATGGAAGCAAGAATAACCAGCGTTATGCCGGTTAGCGGCAAATCAAGATTTAAAACCCGGGTTGCAACCGCAACGGCGCTGACCTGGCCGGCTATAGCACACCAGCGCAGAATAACCAGACGGCGCAGATTGATCATGATTGCAGGCAGAAGCTGGTCGCTATCGTGTGTCATTAAGGCGTTCATATTCTCAGGAGAACCACATTTAACACCACTGACCAGGTGATTACCATGCGCCACGTCAACAATAGCAGCGATATAGCGTGGAAGCGCTACTCACTTAACAATGTCTCCACCATCCTGAAGGCAGCTTTCGATGACCAGTCCTCACTGCCAGTGACACGACTGACGACTCTGCCCTGCCGGTCGATGAGAAATGTTGCCGGCAGGCTGGAGACATTGTATAAAGCACCGATTTCACCATCGGGGTCCAGTAATACCGGAAAACTTAAATCAAATTTCCGGACAAAGGTTTCCACCCGTGCCGGTGAACCCTCATCACTGGACACAGCCAGTACGACAAAGCCCTGGTCACGGTATTTCTGCCAGAGTTTTTCCATGCCCGGCATTTCCCTGCGGCAGGGCATACACCATGTAGCCCAGAAATTGAGCAGAATCACCTTGTCTTTATAATCTTCCAGTGCCGCCTGGTTATCGCTGCCTTTATGACCGCCAGGCTTCCCGGCAACAAAACCGGGCGCCGGGACCCGGTCGCCGACAGTATTTATCTGCATAGCAGACTGGTATAACACATCAGCCTGGCTTTGCTGACATAACAAGGATGCCAGCAGAAGGATGTGTTTGTGATTAATTTGCATAATATCCTGCTTTAAAAGTTTTATTGCCGCGCATGTTGTGACAGATAATAAATCAGCTGTGTTTTTTCATCTTCTGTTAACGGCACCATGTTCACATGCTGCATTCGTTTCTGCATGGTATTGATAATCAACTGCCACTGCCTTGCTTTCAGCATTGCCGGCTCCGGCAGCTGGTGACATAAAGCGCAGCGAGCCTGAAACAGCATCTCACCATCGATGGCCGGTGCATCCTGCGCCGCATACGTCCCCGACAAAGGGGCAGACAGCAGAAGCACTGCGGAAATTAAAACGACGACTATTCTCATCACTTGATCAGAGGCCATCCAGGGTTAGTTTCAGTTTGACGCCGTCCTTGTAATCTTCTTTCATTTGTATGATGCCGGTTTTATCTATCACCACCGTGGTTCCCATGGAAGCGTTATAAGCATTAAACAGCCCCTGATCCACATCAACCAGCACCTG
>JAJRTD010000327.1 GCA_024278435.1 Gammaproteobacteria bacterium
CGACATCTTCAGCATGTTTTGATTGAGCCATTACTTTATCTCCCGGTTAAACCCGTATCGTTGAACAAAAAAACACTGCTTACTGATAACATAATATCATTACACCAAATATCAACCCTGCTGCACCGGAGTCCGGCGGCAAGTTTTACCGGGCAAGATCCGGCTCGCCACAATGCCGTAAAATAAATTCACGGCTGCGGTCACGCAGTTCGATGGCCACGTGCCATGAATCCATATCTGGTTTATCAGCAATCGTCGCGGGGTCAATGGCCTCGCCTATTTCAATATTGATTGCACCGTGATGCGGGAACCATGACCCCGAGCGTAAAATAGATCGCGTGCCGCGTATTGCGACAGGAATAACAGGGACACCGGCTTCTGTGGCAACCGCAAACGCGCCTAACAGAAAAGGCCGCAACCCCGGGGCCCGGGTAAAAGTCCCTTCCGCAAAAAACATTAATGCATCGCCTGCCTTGAGTATATCTGCCAGGCGCTGTGTGTCTTTCACGCTTTTATCTGTTTCATAGCGGTCAACAAATTCTGTATGTAGATGCTGCAATGGAATACGACTGTAGAAAGGCATGGCCAGTTCTTTCTTGGCAATAAAACGAAAATGTCCGGGCAAGGCTGCAATCAGTGCATAGCCATCAAGGTAACTGGCATGATTGGCCACCAGCACACAGGGCTGCCCGGGCGCAGGAATATTTTCCAGGCCGTTTACCGTAACACTGGTTGCCGTGGCCCTGCCAAATAATTTTGCGCTGGTTCTGGCCACGAACCAGCGCAGGGAAAAGACCGGCAAAAGTACGGCCGCCAGCCAGGCAACCGGTACCAGCGCGCAGTACACAAACCAGCAATATGTTGCATATAAAACGGATCTGCCATAGCGCCACATGCGTCTTGTCTGCGGCAGGATACTGGAAGCACTGATTCGCAGTAGCTGCCAGAAAACACCGGGCGGTTTTTTTACAACGCCGCCTTTCTCAAAAAGTTCACGGCTGGCGGCGCGGCGGATTTTTCCGCTGGATGTTTTTAATATTGACCCGGGTGGCGCCAGCACAACTTCATCCGGTGGCGAACCGGTCAGGTCAGTCGCCAGGCTGTTAATTTCAGCACGCAGCTTTTCCCGTTCCCGCTCATCCTTGCTGCGCGTTTCCGCCATGACAATCAGGCGTTCGGTTTTGCTGCGTTTATCTTCACTGGCAAAAACAGCAACGCGGCCGGTGCGTATACCGGGAACGTTGCCTACTGCCTCTTCCAGTTCATGGGGATAGATGTTGCGCCCTGCCCTGATGATAATATCTTTGGTCCGGCCGGTTACAAATAATTCACCTTTGGCAATATAGGCCATATCACCGGTATCCAGCCACTCGCCATCAAACAGGCTACGGGTCTTTTCTGCATTGCGGTAATAACCGCTGGTAGACGACGGCCCTTTAAATTCCAGGCGCCCTTCCCGACGATCCGGAAGCTCATGCCCTGCCTGGTCAACAATTCTGATCTGGTGACCGGGAAGCGGCGACCCGCTGGATACGAAGCGCAAGGCCTGCTCATCATCCTCCGCTGCCGGATCAGCCGCACCGGTTTGCATAAAAACGCTGCGCCGGACGCTGTCAATTACCGGCCCCCTGCCCAGGGGAGGAAATGTCAGGCCGACCGTTGACTCCGCCAGCCCGTAGACCGGCATTAGCGCTTTGCCATTAAACCCGAAAGCGTTAAAACGCTGACTGAAACTGGCCAGGGTCTCCGGGCTAACCGGTTCCGCCCCATTAAAAGCGGCGCGCCACGAACCCAGGTCAATGCCTTTCAGGTCTTCATCGCTCAGGCGGCGCAGGCAATATTCATAACCGAAATTAGGCGAGGCCGACAAGGTGCCGTGGTAGTGGTGAATGGCCCACAACCAGCGTTCCGGCCGGGCAAGAAAACTCAACGGCGACATGACCACGAACAAAGCGGCATAGTACAGGCTGCCCAGCCATGCACCGATTAAACCCATGTCGTGGTAAAGCGGCAGCCAGCTGACAAAAACATCTTTGGGGCCGGCCTTGATAATGCGCCCCATGGCGCGGATATTGGACAGTAGATTGGCGTGAGTAAGCACCACCCCCTTGGGATCGCCGGTGCTGCCCGAGGTATATTGTATGAATGCAATATCGCTTGCCGTAACAACGGGAACCGTTGCCGTAACAGTCGATGCCACGAGTTCTTCTGCCGATACGATGTGTTGCAGGTTTGCAACCTGTGACCGCAGCAACTGCGCGACTCTTTTCGCCTGCGGAACCGTGATAAATATTCTGGCAAGGCAATTGCTTAATATACGCACGTGCCGGCGCACATGATCTTCCAGTTGAGATGGTCTCGCGGGCGGATAGATCGGCACCGGGATGCCACCGGCCAGCAGTACCCCGAAAAAACTGTAAAAATAATCAGGGCTGCTCGGCAGCATAATGGCGACAGGCTCTGCCGGTTGCAGTCCACGCTGCTGCAGCCCGGCGGCAACACGGGAGGCCATGTCCTTAAGCTGCCGATAGGTAATAAGCGTGCCATCACCTTCATCTGTATACATCCTGATATGCGGCCGATCAGGATGGTTGCTGACATGCCAGTTCAAGACATCGATGAGCGTGGCCGAGTCATCCGGCGTAGACCGGACCTCGGCTAATTCCACTGCCTGTATCTCGGCCTCATGCAGAGCCGCCCTTGGTGTGGTAGCACTCTGAATAGCGCGTAACAGATCCCTGGCTGACTCGGCCTGCGCAATGGTTTGTTCAGGCAGCGCCAGCCTGAATTTTTTTTCAACCCGGGAAACCAGTTCAACGCGGGTCAGGCTATCCAGGCCAAGGTCTTTTTCAAAGCTGGTATCCAGCGTTATTGCCGTGGCGGAATCACCATGACGATGTGGTTGCACTTCCGCTACAAGTACATTTATTAGCTGTAATAATTCAGTTACGGTGTTATTTTCCTTGCTTGTGGCCGTAAAGGATTGCATAGCATTCACCCATAACCTTCGTTATTGAGTAACCAGTAAAATAAGTTATATCACTAATCACTGCTGCCCGTTAACTTTTCACTGTCATCCTGAGTGCAGCGAAGCGGAATCGAAGGATCTTTAACCCCGTATGATATGGCGACCAGGATCCTTCAACTACGCTCTGCTTCGTTCAGGATGACAAAAATATATGCGCCGGTGGTTTCATGTCTAATCACTGCCGTCCATTAACTTTTCACTGTCATCCTGAGTGCAGCGAAGCGGAATCGAAGAATCTTTAACCCCGTATGATATGGCGACCAGGATCCTTCAGCTACGCTCTGCTTCGTTCAGGATGACAAAAATATATGCGCCGGTGGTTTCATGTCTAATCACTGCCGTCCATTAACTTTTCTCTGTCATCCTGAGTGCAGCGAAGCGGAATCGAAGGATCTTTAACCCCGTATGATATGGCGTCCAGGATCCTTCAACTACGCTCTGCTTCGTTCAGGATGAC
>JAJRTD010000328.1 GCA_024278435.1 Gammaproteobacteria bacterium
ACCCTATTTAAAACAGGTTGAAACAATAAAACAGTACATCGTCGATGGCGATATTTTCCAGGCCAACCTGTCACGGCAATGGCTGGCCGCTTTAAAACACGATGTCAGTGATGCAGTGTTGTTTAACACCCTGGCCCGGCATAACCCGTCGTCCTTTGCCGCACTGGCCAGCCTGCCGGCCATCAGTATTATCAGCTCATCGCCGGAGCGCCTGGTTTCGCTGAGAAACGGTATTGTTGAAACCCGCCCCATTGCCGGCACCCGGCGCCGCAACAGCGACCGGCAGAATGATAACGCGCTGGCCCGGGAACTGCTGGCACATCCCAAGGAGCAGGCCGAACACATTATGCTGATCGACCTGGAGCGAAACGATCTGGGCAGGGTATGCCGCCCGGGCAGCATCGAGGTCAATGAATTAATGGTGCTGGAAAGCTGGCAGCATGTACACCATATCGTGTCCAATGTACGCGGTGAACTGGCTGCCGATAAATCACCGGTTGATGTTCTGCGTGCGGTTTTCCCCGGCGGCACCATCACCGGCTGCCCGAAGGTGCGCTGCATGGAAATACTGGCAGAAATGGAACAGCAGGCGAGGGGCGCCTATACCGGCTCACTGGGTTATATCAATACTGACGGCAGTATGGATTTTAATATCCTGATACGTACAATGGTGCGTGAAAACCGCAATATCAGCTTTCGCGCCGGTGGCGGAATCGTCAGTGACTCCATTGCGGAAAAAGAACTGGATGAAACCCGTGCCAAAGCAAAAGGACTGCTAAAAATGTTTGAACTGCAAACCCATGGCGGTAAGGGCGCTGAAGGCGATGAGTAAATACCTGATCAATGGCATCGCTGCCGACTACCTGCATGCCAGTGACCGCACCATACACTACGGTGACGGCCTGTTTGAAACTGTATTATGCCATGCGGACAGGCTGTATTACTGGCCGCAGCATTATTCCCGGCTGCAACAGTCGGCTGAAAAACTGCAAATCTGCTGCCCGCACGAGAACGTTCTGCTCAATGATATTAACAAACTGCTGTCCTCTGGCACGCAACCGGCGGCAATAAAAATAATCCTCAGCCGAGGCTGCAGCGAGCGCGGTTACCGCTATACGCAGAAGCAGCAGCCAACCCGGATAACAAGCCTTAATCCACTACCGGCGGACTATTCATCCCTGCTGAACCGGCAGCTGGCCGGCGGTGAACTGTTTGTCTGCCGGCAGCAGGTTTCCATCAATAAAAACCTGGCCGGCCTGAAACACCTGAACCGGCTGGAAAACGTACTGGCCAGAAATGAATTCAAGGATGAATATATTGACGGATTAATGTTAAATAACAACAACCACGTTATCGAAGGCACCATGAGCAACCTGTTCGCGGTAAAAAACGCACAGCTGTATACCCCAGAACTGGATCTTTGCGGCGTCACAGGCATTATGCGCGAGCAGATCATGCAAGCAGCCGAACACAGGCGCATTCCCTTATCGGTCGTCAGGCTCACACTGGAAGACCTGCTGGCAATGGACGAACTTTTTATCAGCAACAGTTTAATCGGCATGTCGACGGTCAGCAGACTGGCAGAACGCGTCTATACTTCATCAGAAATCACTGCAACGGTTTTTAACGAACTGCTATCAACCATGGATAACTATGCGCAGCCTGTTTAAAAAACGCTTCCTGTACATTGCAGGCGCAATCGTATTGCTGCCCGCTGTTTATTTCGCCGCCGAGATTTTTACCGAGATGCATAGCGAGATATCACTGTCAGAACCACAGAGCATTATTTTTTCACGCGGTTCCAGCATTCGCACCCTGGCCAACCAGCTGCATGAAAAAGGCCTGCTCGAACATAAAAAATATTTTCTGCTGTGGGGAAAACTGAAGGGCCAGTCGACCCGTCTGCAGGCCGGTGAATATTCGATCAACCCGGGAATGACACTTTCGGCGCTGCTCGATAACATGGTGGCCGGCAACGTGGTGCAGCACAATATCACCCTGATTGAAGGCTTTACCTTTCGCCAGGTGTTGCAGGCCATTCACCAGAACCCGGTGATAAAAGTCGAACTGAAAAACCTTTCTGACCAGCAGATCATGGAAAAAATCGGCCACCCGGGCGAACACCCGGAAGGGCGTTTCTACCCGGACACATATGCCATCGCACACGGCATCAGTGATACCGAGCTGCTGAAACGTGCCTATGACACCATGCAGAAAATCCTCATGGAGGAATGGCAGCAAAGGGAAGAGGGGCTGCCGTTTAAAACCCCTTACGAAGCGCTGATCATGGCATCGATCGTGGAAAAGGAAAGCGCGGTGGCTGAAGAGCGGCCGTTGATTGCCGGCCTGTTTATCAACCGCCTGCGCAAGGGCATGCGCCTGCAGACCGATCCCACGGTGATCTACGGCATCGAAAATTACGATGGCAATATCCGCTTCCGCGATCTGCGCAAGGATACGCCGTATAACACCTACACCCGCCACGGCCTGCCGCCGACACCAATTGCGCTGCCGGGCAGGGAGGCCATCCGCGCCACCCTGCACCCGGACAAAACAAAATACCTGTATTTCGTGGCCTATGGCGATGGCAGCGGCCGGCATGTGTTTTCAACCAATTTAAAGGACCACGAAAAAGCGGTTGACCGGTATCAGCGTAAAAAGCGCAGGAAATA
>JAJRTD010000329.1 GCA_024278435.1 Gammaproteobacteria bacterium
ATGATGGTGTCTACGGCTTTGTCTATACTGCCGGGCGAGATGGTGTTGATCAATGTCAGCAGCTTTTCATCAGAGTATAGCTGCTGGTTTTTGTTATGTGCCTCGGATATGCCATCGGTGTACATGAACAGTGAGCTGTTGCTGTCCAGTTTGAATTTAATATCAGGGTAATCCACGCCTTCCATCAGGCCGAGGGCGGTTGCGCCCGCTACGGTATGCTCGGCGATGTGGTCCCCCTGCTTTATAATGGGGTTCATATGGCCGGCATTTGCCATTACCACCTTGCCTGTTTTCAGGTCGACAAGGCCGCATAAGGC
The DNA here is from genome assembly GCA_024278435.1 of Gammaproteobacteria bacterium. Classification (GTDB taxonomy): domain Bacteria; phylum Pseudomonadota; class Gammaproteobacteria; order SZUA-229; family SZUA-229. Next base: position 318 of record JAJRTD010000329.1, read on the forward strand.
GGTAACGAACATACAGGCCTCGTTATTTTGAGCGAGTATTTCATTCATCATGGCAAGGGTCTGGCCGGGAGTCAGCCTCTCTTTTAAGGCGCTGGTATACAGGGTTATGGTTTTTGCCATGAACAGCGCTGCGGGCACGCCCTTGTCTGAAACATCGCCGATAATAAAGTACAGTTTGTCGCCCGTCTGCTGATAGTAATATAAATCGCCGCCAACCGAGCGTGCAGGCCTGAGCAGGGCAAATAACTGGTAGGCCGTTTCCCTGATCGATATCCGGCCGCCGCCGGGGATCATCGACATCTGGATATCTCTGGCAATCTGGATCTCGCTTTCGAGTTTCTGGTGACGGGCGGTTGATTCCTGCAAATCAATCATGTGCTGTTTCAACGATGTGCGCATGGTGCTGAAGTCGCTGGTGAGTGAACCGATTTCATCGTTGCGTACCGGTTCCGGTAGCTCGCCGTCAAGGTCGCCAGCGCCGATGTCGCGGGTGGCTACCGCCAGCCTGCCCAGGGGGCTGGTTAAGGTTCGGGTGATATAGGCAATAGTAAAAAACAGAATAATTAAACCCGCAAGCGCAATGCCTGATATTTTCAGGGTGAGGCTGTTTATATCGGCAATCAACTCCTGCTCCGGTAAAACGATAATGATTTTCCAGCCGCTGTTTTTCAGGGTCTTGATTGCGACCCAGCAACGCCCGCCCTGGTAGCGGCAGGGTGCGGAGAAATAAACGGCTGAAGACGTTGCTTTACTGTCGAGATAGCGCTGCCAGTTTTCCGCGGATATATTTGCCTCGGCCAGCGGCTTCATATGCAGCGATTTGTCCGGGTAGGCAATAATGATATCGTTATGGGAAACAATAAAACCAAACCCGGATCGGCCTATTTTTGACTTCTGGATAATGTCGTCAAGCCAGCTGAGCTTGATATCCGCCGTTGCCACACCGGTAAAAACGTTGCTGTTTTCAGCATAAACCGGTGTCGAGTAGGTGACCATATGGACATTGCCGCCACCTTCATCCAGGTAGGGTTCGGACCACATGGCGGTGTTGGTTTTTTTGGTGTCGCTGTACCAGGGCTTGCTCTTGTAATGATAATCGTCATTCGCCAGGTCAACGTAGGCGATATGGTTGTCTTGCTTGTAATAATAAGGCGCGAAATCACCCGCTGACTCAAGCAGAAAGCCGGGCTCTAAAGCCACGGTCATACCATAGATTTCCCTGTTGTTCTGCACAAAGGCTTTTATCATTTGCCGGATGTGCTTTCTGGAAATATCCGGTGTCGAAATAACAGTGGCTAATGCATCGGCATTGCTGGCAACAGAATGCAGCACCGTATCAACTCGCTGCATGGTGGATAAAGCCGTTTTTTTTGCCAGTTGCTCAACATAGTCCTCAAGTAACTGCCGGGAAAGATAATAGTTGACGCTTAATACGGTAATAAAAATGATAGCGCCCAGTGGAATAATCCACAGGCTTAAGCGTGTTGCAAGATTCTGGAAACGGTTTATTTTCATTTTATGGTAACTGTTTTTACTGCTGTCTCGTTAACTCGATACCGTCATCCTGAGTGCAGCGAAGTGAAATCGAAGGATCTTGAGTGCTGCATGATACTGCACTTAAGATCCTTCCACTACGCTGCGCTTCGGTCAGGATGACAGAATTACTGTACCACTATTCCTCATGTCATAAGAATAACAAATGTTGATTATGATCTTATGTAATCAAGCCCCTGGTTAAAATCAAAATAGTTAACGGGACAGCAATGAACTGTTTTATATAAAACTCTTTATAGCAGCGTTTCTGGCTGCAGGCGGAATTCAGCCGCTTAAGTGCAAGTTATCATAACAGTAAAAACTGCAGGCAAAAAAACAGCCTGCATAAGCAGGCTGTTTTTATAATGGCTTATAACTCGGGGGTTATATCATTTACCAGTTATATGTGGTTGTTGAGCCATTAAAGTTGATGCTGAAGCTGCTACAGTCATTAAAGGTAACGGTCATTGAGTTGTCACCGGCAGTTACCACTATTTCACCGTTGTCGGGCTGACCATTGCTGCACTTAAAGGTAACCGGTGTAGTAGTTTTGATGGTGATAATGCCATTATCAGGATCGGTTACCTTTGCGGATACGGTGTAGCCGCTAGTATCGTTACCGCTGACTTTAATGTCTGATACCTTGTAGGTGCGACCATCAATACCTTTGGCTGTGGAGTCGTAAGTACAGCTATAGCTTTCGGGGGTATTGGAGTCAAAGGTGCAGGTTGAACTGTAGTTAATGGTTTCAACTTCATTCATATAAGTGACAGTCACGTTGGCATCAATTCGATATGTCGTTACAGTGCCTGATGTGGAGCTTGTAACAGTCATGGTGCCATTCATAACGCCAAAACCGGTGTCACATTGATTGAAGGTAACGGTGCCGCCATTCTGACCCAGGGTATCAAAGCCGGTTACAGTGCCGCCACTGGGTCCCGTACAAATGCTCGAAGAAAAATCAGACGCCCGTGCGGGATCCTGTGATACTTGCTGCGCCAGTAAAACAGTGGCCTTTTGAACCGGGGATTGATTTGCTGTTTTGGCAAAAAGAGAGGCGTTGCTGTTGTTAGCGGCCTGCTTTACCCCTTCGGTACCTGCAATTGCCAGTGCCTGAGCGTTATCGTTTGTTATGGTGGCATTTCCCGGCCCGCTATCACCATCACTGCTACTACAGGCGGTGGTTAGAACGGTTGCGGCCAGTAAGAGTAAAAAT
>JAJRTD010000330.1 GCA_024278435.1 Gammaproteobacteria bacterium
AAAGCTGGTGGTCGCATAATGAGGTTCAGAATACATATTTGGACGGAAGCGCTTAATGGTCTTGGTTGTGGCTATGCCATAAGAACGATAAGGCTGGAAGGCCCAGCCAATGGCCAGTGGCAGGATGCGTTCAGGTAAAAGAGAGGCACATAATATTTATTCTGATCCGGATTTCCGCTGGCTCATCCATGAAAATACTAATTCGATAAAGCTGGCGTTCCTCTGGGCCCCTGAATAAACAAGGTTGACGTTACGCAACTAGGCGGCTTGTTACACAGCAAACAATATTGTTTAACTGAGATTTCTGACCTTGGATGTATGCCATTAATTCGCGGAGAAGTTACATACGTAACTTCTGGAAAAATATTCGGCCCTAAATAATAGTCAACTACTTTCCAGCCATTGATTAAATTCACATTATGAACAATTGATCTGAAGTCGTGTAACGCATAAGCCCCATTGACATCCCCATGCATCACGCTGCATTGAAGGCTCCGTATCACTGTGTCAACATTTTCTGTGAACAGAGGTAGATTGCATGCTTTATCTTCAAGGGCTTTTATCTCTTCCGATGGCTGGAAGGATATTGGGTGTGATGCCTCTTTATGTGATGCATTTTTTACACGAACAACACCGTGCTTCGGAAGCAAACCTGAAACATTATTATTTAGATGAACCAGAATAGAATTATCCGCCCACTGATCAATAATTGCCGGTATGTTTGTGCCTTGAAAATTGAATCTGACTTGCCCACGTCTATCCTGAAAATTCTTACCGCTTATTAGCAACATCTGGCCAGGTGATATTATTGTGTTTGAGAGACTTTGGATTGCTGGTTGCACGGCTACACCAGCCCTGCCGGGCCGTGGAGGTGGTTGACGTTGAACGGTCTTTAGTTTTCTTTTTACATGATTATTTCGAGCCTGGAGATTTTTTTTCCTGGAATTAGACAGCCTGGTTTGTAAGCTTGTTAACTTTTTTTGTACCTGGTTTGCCTTCTTTTTTTGGACAGGCCTGGAAGCGGGCAAGTTTAATGTATTTGAAATCCTGGATGATAGACCGGTTTTTTTAAGTTCTAACGATAACTGGGGGAGCTGGGAAGAAGGGATGTTAGCTTTCTTAAACGACCGTAAAATATCTTGCTTCGTTCGGGCTTTTTTTACATCGTTTAGAAAACGATCTATTTTGTTCTTTGCATTACTGGTATTAGCTGTAGTTGCTGACTGTCTTATTACTGAAGGCTTGTTGAGAATGTTGTTTGCAGCTTCCACATTTTGGTAAATACACAGACATAGAATAAATATTAGCAACAGTGGCTGTATAGAACCTGTCGCATAATCCATTATACTTTTTTCTTTAATCATGGGTAACGCCTCCAGCCTGATTGATCAATATTCAGATTCGTAATAGCTACCACTATCATAATCATAGCTTTCATAGGTGTAGGTTCCGCTGCCGGAATCATAATCCGTACAGCCTGCCGATGCCCAACAGTCGGAACCGGAATAACTGCCGACACCCGGCGCACCGTAACTCCCCTGTGAGCTGTAGCCACCCTGCGAATTATACTGTCCTCCGCCGCCCTGGTTCATGCCGAGTGCCTGAGCAGCCGCTGCATCTCCATAGGCAAGCGCCAGTACGTCATAGGCAAAGGCCTTTTTTTCCTGCATTGGCAGCATTTGCCATTGGTTGCGGTAACGGTTCCAGATATTGCGGGCATCAGCCAGCTCACGTTGTGCTTCCGGATCCAGTCCCGGGTAGGCCTGTACCAGCGACTGTTTAATTGTGGCGCGTTCCTGGGGAGTAAACTGTTTGTTCTGGCCAAGCTGTGCCAGACAGAACTGCAGGGCTTCGATATAGGCATCAACGGAATCCTGTGTCAGGTTCCCGTTCATTGAGTGTGCCAGCACGTTCGGAGCAGGTAAAGATGGAGAAGGTTGGGATAAAGCAGGCTGTTTTGGTTGCCCTGGAAGTGTGCCAAGCAGTCCCCCGGCAACGGAATTTTGCATAGGGATGCATAGAGACAAGAGAAGAAGGGTGGAACGTATAGTCATGTCCATGAGTAAGCACCTTTGCATTTTTGATAGTGCCGCATCTCCTCATAGCACTGCATTTCCTCATCCGGTATGATAAGTATAAACCCTGATTTATATGTGGTCAATCAGAAGTCTTATGGATTATGGAAACGGACTGATTCATGAATGAATTGTCAGAGCGAGAAAAAGGTAAAATGCAATTTCACCTTTTTCTTCGTTTTCAATGGCTTATCAGTCATCAAACATGACGGTACTTTCCTGTGCCGCAGAAACTCCGAATTAAGAGTTTGTTATGCTTTTGTCGTACTAGGGTTACTCTGAATAAGTCCTTATCTGTCATCCTGAGCGCAGTCGAAGGATCTTGAGCCACTGAGCAATCAATTACTTACGGAGAAAAAGATTCTTCGCTGCGCTCTGAATGACACTTATTCAGAGTATCCCTAGTTTTGTTACATTGATCTGTTATTTACCGGTAATCACCCGGCGCGTTCTTTTTATCAATACCCTGATTCATGCCCAGCGCCTGCGCGGCATCTTCTTCACCATAGGCGAGAGCGATTACATCGTAGGCATAGGATTGTTTGACCTGTATAGGCAGTGTTTTCCAGTGTGTTCGGTAATAGTTCCAGGTGGATCGGGCATCCGCAAGTCTGCGTTGTGATTTCGCATCAAGCGTTGAATAAGCATTCACCAATGCCTGTCTGATGTCGCTACGTTCCTGCGGGCTGAAGCGCACATTACGGCCGACCTGGGCCAGGCAGAACTGTAATGCTTCGGTATATGCATTGATGGAATCCTGAGTCAGATTACCATTTACTGAGCGGGCAAGTGTCCTGGATTCTTTGGTTGTCTGTGAAGCATTGCTGTTGATTTTTCTGGCTAGAGCCTCGGCAGCAAGCGCCTTTTGTGTTTCAGAATTTTTCAGGTCTTCAATTAGAGTTGTCGCATCTTCCTTTATAGACTCTGCTTCATCGACCAGTGAGTCAATTTCGTCAATGTTCTCATCCAGGTTCTGTCTGGCATCATCAACTTTATTTCTGGCCTTATCAAGGCTCTCACTAACAGTATCGAGATTTTTTCTGACTTTTTCCAGGGCGCCTTCAGCATGCAATTGCTCGGTATTAACCAGCAGGAAACCTGTTGTAACAATAGTCAACAGAAATCGGGTAATACTTTCAGAGAGTTGCATTATCATCTCCGCTATTTGATTCGAATCATCCAGGGGTACTTTAATCAAGTATGATAGTTTTACGTTGCTAAAATGCAGCGCATGTTACCTTGCCTGATTCTCATCCTGATTGATCAGGGTGTTCCTGGAAAATGGTCTATTGTCGTGCCTGATCTTGAATAGACCCTGTCTGCTTTTATTGTATATACCTTCTGGCAAAGGGTTGTGGTAACCCGTGTTTTTGTATCATGGGCTTTCTCAGTGTTGTCTGCGAACAAACATCAGTAATCGCTACCAGCGATAAAAAACACTGGCAGTGCAACACCAAAGACCCGTACTCTTTATATTCATTCTTGCGCACCAGTAATGATTATCTCACTAATTTATCCTTGGATGGAAAGCGTTTTTTTGCCGGTTGAGCCAGAGTTGGTTGTTTGGTCTTTACCGGCTTCATGATCCATACCTCGCCATTTTGTGAACGACTGGTCGTGTCACGAACTCTGACATGGTCAGAGCGGTCACCATCTCTTGGCCCTGAGTTACCTGAGGTGGGTGCCGTAATTTCCTGGTAAACAAAGGGGTTTGCCTGGCATACATTAAAATTATGACCGAGCATATCGGAAGTGGTACGTCGGGATGTACATGATATTTTGTTTTGTTTCCAGAGAGTGTAGACGCCTCCTCCTGACGGGGGAATCCGTTGTGCAACGGCTGGTTTTTGTTGTATGGCGATAACTATTCCATCATGGAATCGACTCATGTTATATATTGCACCCTCACTAGGGTTCTGTGACTCCCATTGACTGTCTGGTGTTGTCCAGAAGGATGCAAGCTGTGGTGTCACAGCCAGCGTAAGGCCAGGAAAGAGAAGGGCGAGATGTAGAATAGAAAATAAAGTTTGTGTACAGCGGTTTGATTTCATAATAACCCTCCTTAATGTACGTATTTAATTAGAGTATATGATTTCGTTAGATATGAGTCAAACCATAATACTCAGGGAGCATCTGAATAAGTCTGGATATGTGTTCACGACTTATTCAGTCACCACATGGCAAACCTGACAGACCAGCCACTGCGCAGGATTTCATTGATAACCGGATTTTTGATCTCGGCGGGTATGAATTTATAGTCATAAATCTTTCCTATGCTGAAGTTTTCTTTGATGCCCCACTGTTTCCCAATAGCAACCTCAACATTTATGCCACGAAAAAAACCAGCCGATAATTTTATTGTTTCCGGTCCCACTTTCCAGGAAACATCCTTCATGACATCGGTAAGGATTACTTCATTTTTTTGTTCAAGAAATCTGACATGCAGTTCATATATTTTCTCAAGCCCTGCTTTTGCGAAAATTTCCCACCACTTTGCATCAACATATCTCCAGGTTATAACCAGCTTTTTTCCCTTGTCTTCCACCATGACCGGAGCACTGAAATTGTTTATTTCTTTCAGTTTGTTTTTTAAAGAGCCTGGTGACAGGGGTGTGCCTGTTCCTGAATAATAAAAAGTCCTTTTTATCGCGTAGTTAAAGAAAGGCAGGAAGGAAATAAAAACTGCACCTGATAATGAAAGCAGGACCCAAAGCTGTAATTCCTCACTGCCATACGTATCCACAACTTTTATTGCTATAAATAATACCGCTCCCCACAAAAGCATAAAAAGAAGCAGATATGCAAAAATCTTTAATATTTTCTTGAACTCGTCCCACTCATTCTTTCCGGACATGATTTTCTCGCTCCCGTACTAATCTTGACAGTCTGTAATAATAAACGAATAGGCGCCCAGCCTCTGTAAAGGTCACTGCTGTGGTATCTTTTTCAATATAAAATTCAGCATGCCGTTTGTTAATGGTTATGATGCGGCCTGGATAGCTGCTCTGCCAGTATCGATTGCCAGTCCTTGCCCATGCTGCGCCATTTATTACGGACAAAAATCCATCCCCTGTGTGTGATCTGTTGGCGAGAAAAACATACGCGAACGCGCTGCAGGCATTAATTGTAATAATTCAAACCTGAGTTGGCAATCGGTGACAGGCAACAGATGATTGTTCAGAGACTCCCTGGCGCGACTAACCCGCATCGACTAGAGGAGCTTCATTCAACTGCAGTATGTGCCCGGTGGTTGGATAAGCCGGGTTATTTCACTTTCATGCCCGGCTGGGCGCCATCTTCCGGGTGCAGGATAAACAGCTCCTTGCCGCCGGGGCCGGCAGCCAGCACCATGCCTTCCGACAGGCCAAAACGCATTTTCCGCGGCGCCAGGTTGGCCACCATGACGGTGAGTTTGCCTTCCAGGTCTTGCGGTTTGTAGGCGGACTTGATGCCGGCGAACACGTTGCGGGTGTCACCGCCGAGATCCAGCGTCAGCTGTAATAGTTTATCGGCGCCCTTGACGTGTTCGGCCTTGACGATTTTTGCGATACGCAGGTCAATTTTGGCAAAGTCATCAAAGCTTATTTCAGCGGCGATGGGGTCATCGGCCAGCGGGCCGCTGAGTGCCGGTTTTTCTGTGGCCATTTGCGTTTCTAATGAGTCGTGGGTCATGGCTTCTATCTGTTCTTTTTCGATTCGGGTCAGTAGTGGCTTGAACTTGTTAATGGCATGCGAAAGTAATGGCTGCTCGATGTTTGACCACAGTAGTTCGGTATTTAAAAAGGCTTCTGATTTTTCGGCAGTGGCCGGCAGTATCGGTTTTAACCAGGTCATTAACAGGCGGAACATGTTCAGTCCCTGGCTGCAGATTTGCTGCACCTCGTCTGCACGGCCTTCTTCTTTTATCAGTATCCAGGGTTTGTTCTCGTCGATATAGACATTGGCTTTGTCAGCCTGTGCCATGATTTCGCGTACCGCTTTATTGTATTCGCGGTTTTCAAAATGCTGCGCAATGACTTCACCAGCTGTTACCATTTCGCTATACAGTCCGGCTTCGGGCAGTTCGGCAGAAAGCTGGCCGCCGAATTTCTTGCTGATAAAACCGGCGCAACGGCTGGCAATATTGACCACCTTACCCACCAGGTCGGAATTGACCCGCTGCATGAAATCTTCCAGGTTGAGGTCAATATCATCTACCCCGGAAGACAGCTTGGCGGTGTAGTAGTAGCGCAGGTATTCCGGGTTTAAATGTTCCAGGTAGGTACGCGCCTTGATAAAGGTACCGCGGGACTTCGACATTTTCTGGCCATTGACGGTAAGGAAGCCGTGACAGAAAACCCCTGTGGGTTTGCGGTAACCGGCGCCGTCGAGGACCGCCGGCCAGAACAGGGTATGGAAGCGGGCGATGTCCTTGCCGATAAAATGATAGAGCTCGTTTTTGCTGTCGGCGGCCCAGTAGTCGTCGAAGTTGATGCCCTGCTTGTCGCACAGGTTTTTAAAGCTGGCCATGTAACCCATGGGCGCATCCATCCACACGTAGAAATACTTGCCCGGCGCATCGGGGATTTCAAAACCCCAGTACGGCGCGTTGCGCGAAATGTCCCAGTCCTGCAAGCCTTCTTCAAACCATTCGCCGAGCTTGTTGGCGACTTCCGACTGTACATGGCCTTCCTTTAACCATTGCTGCAGCATATCGGAGAAATCGCTGAGCTTGAAAAAATACTGCTCGGAGTCTTTTTCAACCGGAGTGGCGCCGCTGACCGCAGAGACCGGGTTTTTCAGTTCGGTCGGGTCATAGGTGGCGCCGCAGACTTCGCAGTTGTCACCATACTGGTCTTCCGCGCCGCATTTGGGGCAGCTGCCCTTGATAAAACGGTCGGGCAGGAACATTTCGGCTTCCGGGTCGTAGGCCTGTTTAATGGTTTTGGTCCTGATATGGCCTTCATCGCGCAGTTTCAGATAAATGCTGGAGGCGAATTCGCGGTTTTCTTCTGAGTGCGTACTGTAATAGTTGTCAAAACCGATAAGAAAATCGGCGAAGTCCGCTTCATGTTCCTTCTGTACCGCGGCGATCAGCTGTTCCGGGGTAATGCCGTCCTGGCGGGCGCGCAGCATAATGGGCGTGCCGTGGGCGTCATCGGCACAGACGTAGTAGCAGGTATTGTCACGCAGGCGCTGAAAACGTGCCCAGATATCGGTCTGGATGTATTCCACCAGGTGACCCAGGTGAATCGGGCCATTGGCATAGGGCAGGGCACTGGTGACCAGGATATTACGGTTGTCTGTCATGGTTTAGACGCTGTATCGGTATGGTAAAAAGGGCGCACAATTTAGCATTTTGCCGGATTTATTGCACGGAAATACCGCCATGGTGCTTGAAATACCATGATTTGGCCACATTATGTGCCTACCTCTTTCGGGCAGGCATGCCTCCCCTGAAAAGTTAAGGTTAAATTCCGGGTCTATTCCTGTAGAATACGTCCTCTTTTTTACACAGTTCCATCTTTTTTAGAGTTAATCAGATCCAGGTGGATCAATGCGGAGATCGCCATGAGCGTTACAAAAGAACAAGTTGAATCAGCCCTTAAACAATATATCGATCCCTATCTTGAGAAAGACCCGGTCACTTCCGGTGTAGTAAAAGATATCGCTATTGACGGTGATAATGTCAAGGTTACTATTGTTCTGGGATACCCTGCATTCGGTTTCGTTGACAAGCTATCTGCCGAGTTAAAAGAAAAAATCGAAGCCATCGATGGTGTGGCATCCGCTGAGGTTGACGCTTCATGGGAAATCGGCAGCCACTCTGTACAGGGTGGCATGAACCCGCTGGAAGGCATTAAGAACGTGATTGCTGTCGCCTCCGGTAAGGGTGGTGTGGGTAAATCCACTACCGCAGTCAACCTGGCGCTGGCGCTGCAGATGGAAGGCGCGCGCGTTGGTATTCTTGATGCTGATATCTACGGCCCGAGTATTCCACGTATGTTAGGTATTGAAGGCAAGCCTGAATCATCTGACGGCAAGTCTCTGGAGCCCATGGGCGGCCACGGTCTGCAGGCCATGTCAATCGGCTTTATGATTGACGAGGAAACCCCGATGATCTGGCGCGGCCCCATGGTTACCCAGGCACTGGAACAGTTACTGCGTGATACCCGCTGGAAATCGCTGGATTACCTGATTATCGACCTGCCACCGGGTACCGGTGATGTACAGCTGACACTGGCGCAGAAAGTGCCGGTCAGTGGCGCGGTCATCGTGACTACACCACAGGATATTGCGCTGCTTGATGCGCGTAAAGGCCTGAAGATGTTCGAGAAGGTGGAAGTGCCGGTACTGGGCG